>NZ_CP046266.1:870384-1173269 GCF_009720625.1 Metabacillus sediminilitoris | reverse complement strand
TATATCATTATCATTAGTTAATTATTAGACTTTATACAAAAAAATGGTGTCAGACATTTGAGATGGACAAATATCCTATCGTGGCTTTTTACACCTTAGCTATCAAGTTAGGCAAATAAATATTTTGTCTTAATTAAGAAACTGGATCCAATACATAAACTCTTTTCTATGGTAATGCAACCTGACGGCGTAATTCTTATTATCGATATTTATGAAAGCAACCGATTTATAAAAAAACAAAAAAGCTTTGATCCCTATCTATCAACGGATCAAAGCTTTCACTTTAGATGATCTGAGGAATTCTAACACCCGACCACATACGAAGTATAAATAAGCATTGAATATAGCTGTTTACCTTTTAAAAAATTTAGCTCGTAACCTCCAGAAATACTTCCGAAGGTTACGAGGGTTACCTTAAGAGGCTAAATCATTAATCGTTTTTAACTTAACGCTTTTTCCGGCACCTCATAAAAATCTACCCATACTGCATCGTTATCAGCAGATTTCACACATTGCTCAACCCAATTCCAAGGAGGAATTCCGACTGTAGCTGTGAACACACCGGTAAAGTAGTGAACATTTTTAAAACCTGTTTGTTCACTAATATCTTTAATGCTTATATTTGTCGTTTTAAGTAGAAAGCTGATTTTTGTATCCTTTCATTTTTCACATACTCTGAATAACTAACTCCTAGCTCTTTTACAAAAAGTCTTGATAAGTGTCGACTAGAGATATGTAAATATTGAGCTATATCACTGAGTTTTAATGTATCAGATAAGTTATCTTTGATGTACAGCTTTGTTTGAGTTAGAATCGGTGAAGTCTCTTCATTTAATACTTCATTATTTGAGTTAGTTGAGAACATTGGACTGAATCTTTCGAGTAAAGAAAGAATAAGGAAGTAAGCAGTATTTTTAAGTATTTCTTCGAAGAAGGGATAATCACTTCTCGAGGCCTGAGACAGTAAAGATTCCTAAAGTAAAAAGAATGATGCCCCTTCTTCAACATCAATCATAATCTTGGTGCACTCCCTAATCTGCTCCATCATCAAGCTTTTTATCTTGGGAAGGCTTCTTTTTTAGAAACTCGTATCATTTCACTACGAAAATATTTATTAAAATATTTTTCTACCTTTACATGTAAATCTTTTTGATACCACTTTGATAAACCATGTTCTTCAAATAGTTTTGGCATTCCTAATCTTTCTGAACGTTTCCCCATCAAGCCATCCCCAATACTTAGAGTATCGATCCAAATATGGTCCGCGATACCATCCAATACTTTTGGAAAATCAGGAGTAAAGGGTAATACTGGAGAAATTGAAGCTTGTGTCGATACTCCAGCATCATGTACTTCTTTTAAGGCTTTGATCCGTAATTTTATACCAGGTGCATATGGAGAAAATAGTTGCTTTATATCTTCTCTATCTGTTTCGATTGTCATCGATACAAGGACTTCACATTTATCTTTCAAATTCACTAACAAATCAATATCCTTAGTGACCAGTGGGCTTCGTGTTTGGATTTGAAGAAAGTCGGGTGGATTTTCAATCATTTCTTCTAATATCCCCCGTGTAATGTTCGCTTTACGTTCTATGGGTTGGTAAGGATCTGTTGCAGAAGACATAAAAATATTCACTGGTTTATTTTTTTTATGAAGCTTGATCATTTCATTTCGGTAATTTTCTGCTGCGTTTGTTTTTATGTCCAACCATTCTCCCCAAGGAATTTCTTTGAATCTTTGAATCGGCATTTCTCTTACATAACAATACCTGCAAGAAAACGCACAACCACTATAAGGATTCAATGAATGAGTAAATCCAACATCTAAATAACCCTTTGCTTCAGTAAGAATTTTCTTTGCGAGGATTTCTTTTATTTCAATCCCCATATACGTCACTCCTTTCTTTAAAGTGATTGAAATATGTTAGTGAAAAGCTCTTATGTAGTTTCTTGATTAGCAAGCCTTAATCTTTGTTGAGTAAATGATTTCTTTCTAAAACTCTTTAGCTACACTGTTAGCCTTTTTCTTCCCTACAGCTACTTCATAATTCATTTTTCTCATTTCCTCATCAGTAATTAAACCAGCACGTTTATTTAAAATACCTCTTAACTCTGGATATTTTTCTAATGTTATTTGCTTTAATAAGGGTGCTCCTTGATAGGGAGGAAATAAATGTTTCTCATCCTCTAATACGGTAAGATCATATCTTCGTAATTCACAATCAGTTGAATAAGCATCTACTAAAATTATCTTACCCGAATTTACAGCAGCATACCTTAATTCTGACTGCATAATAATTTTTAGAGAATTGAATATCATAAAGTTTTTGTATGCCGAGGAATCCATCTTCACGCTCTGGAAATTCTGGCGTAAAGCTAACTTTTATCATACCTTCTACTGGTTTTAAGTAAGAAATAGTCTTAGGTTTTATTGTAGGTATTAGCCAAAAGGTACTCACACAGACACAGAATTTACGGTCAATGGAGGAGGATGGGATAATAGAACGCCAAGTTTATGCCGAGGTTCCACCAAGAGTAGAATATTTTCTTAGTGATTTAGGTAATACACTCAGACCAATTATAGATGTAATGGCTGAATGGGGATCAGGTTATCAATAAATGATGAACAACAGTTCCAATTGAATCGAATTATATAGATTTTTAGAAAAAGTATCATGGTGATGTGGAGATTTAAACTTACTTCTTTTTGGATCTGATATACCTTCTTTTCAATTCAGTCACTTTTTGACGCAAAAAAAGTGTCATTCATAACATTTCTGAATGACACTTTTGTTTAAAAATGAATTAAGCAGTAACTGCTGCTAAATTTTTTGCCACAGCTGCAACTTTTTCTAAACCTTCAGCAATAATTGTTTGGGCTTGATCTGGCATTGCATTATGACCTTCAATAATAACTTCATCAATGATTTCCAAACCGAATACTCCGCCAACAACATTTTTAATATAAGTAGCAGCCATTTCCATTGGTGCCGCTTCTGGTGTTGAGTAGACGCCACCACGTGCACTTAGAATAATCGCTTTTTTGTCAGTCATTAATTGTACTAATTGGCCATTTTCATCATATTTGAATGTAAAACCTGCTTGGTATACATAGTCAATGAAAGTTTGTAATTTAGCTGGGATTGTTAAGTTCCATAACGGGAACGCAAATACAACTACGTCTGCTGCAGTTAAAGCATCCATTGCTTTTTGTTTTGCTGCTAAAAGTCGTTGTTCAACATCTGTCATTTCTTCCCCAGATTCTACTTTACCGAAAGCGTTGAATAACTCTTGACCAAAGTAAGGCATATCTTCTGCAAATACATCATAAGTAGTTACATTTACACCTTCTATGTTCTCCATGAAAGTTTCATACATTTTACTTGATACAGCATCTGAAGCTGGACGATTATTGGCTTTTACTACTAATACGTTCATTATATGTCATTCTCCTTTAATTAGATTACTTTTAATTGATTTATCTCGAATTAATAATATATCAATCTAGTATAATAGTCAACAAATTAAATCGTTATCACATTCTACATTCTTCAATAAATATTTTGTCTTTTCGTATTTTATTCACATCAATTTTGAACTGGTTCATACATTGTTTATTTGATGGTTTCAACTATTGTTAGTAAGTCTTTAGTTGACCTTGATATGCGACTTATTTCGCGAATGATTACAGTATCACCTGATTCAAGCTCTTCTAATATCCTTTATAATTCTGGACGCTCCATTGAAGCACCACTTATTTTTTCTATTTAAAACTCCGTGCAACCTGCTTCTTTCAATGACTTCTTTTAAGGTGCAATGTTCTGTCCTTTACTACTTTCCGAATGATCCCACTGCTTTCAGATACATCACCTCATTACAGTTATCTTTAACTTATTTTTCTAACGATTAGGGTTAATGGTCTATTGGTAATGGAAATAATGAGGTCTTACAAAAAAAAGCAAGGCTTTAAGCCTCGCTTCTTAATTATTGTATGCCTTCATTTGTTCTTCTCAAACAAATTTTTGTGTAATGAAATCATATGGATGGTCCTTCTTAGCATATGAGATTATCCTAAATAGTAGTTAATTTAAAATTAGATGTACCTCATAGAAAATTTATAAATTAGCTAATTTGTTTATATTTACCTTCAAAGAATGAGAACATCTTTCTCTGAAATTAATGCAGATACATTCGTATCTTCTTCAAGCGGATTTCCTACTTTAAGTTTCTTTGTTTCCTCAACTAATTTATCTACAAATTCTCCATATTCATTTTCATGGACATAAATACGTTGTAAGGAGATACAAACCTGGCCTTGATTACTGAAGGCTCCTTGTACACATCTTGGTACAACCTTTCAAAAAATTTATGAATATTTTTACTGTAATCCCTTTCAATAACACTTAGACTTAGTTAAATACTATATTTCCAGAACTATTTTTAGGATTAATCCAAGTATCTGAAGTCCATCCTGTAAGATCGTAATCACTTAAAGCTTGATCAACGAATGCTTTATATTTTGCTGTTTGTCCAGATGTATCCGCCATTTTAAGAGTATCGAGACGAATAGCATCTTGATTCCCTGCATAGTTAATTTCATACAATTCACCACGTCCCCCGAACTCTGTTCCAATCGCATCCCAAACTAATTTTAATAATTTAACGCGTTGCTCAGCAGTTATCCCCTCAGAACCTTTATAGTATTTATCTAAATATTGACGAATTTCAGGATTTAAAAAGTCTTGTGCACTTGAAGGCAATTGAATAAGTCCGCCAGCAACAACTTGAGCAAAAATTTCTTTAATTTTAGGCCAAACCATCGGTGCAAATGTACGATATGCAGTCGCATATGTGCTATTAGGTAATACATATCCATTAGGCGCTTCTTCTGGATCAAGTGCCATTGCAGTTGAAATTGACCAAAACATATTTCTCCAAGCAATGACTTCCCCGATGCTTGCCTGAACGCCTCTAAATTGATTTGAGCCAGCAGCTTCAGTTGCTTTCATCAACAAGCCAACCATAAAATCAAGTTTTACAGCAAAACGCGTACATCCTTGGAATGTATAACGATTCAGCCAACCAGTTTTAGGTCTAAAACCATTCGTAATTTCTATATTTTTGTAGGTTAAAATATCCTCCCACGGAATGAATACATTGTCTAATACGATTACAGCATCATTTTCATCAAAACGACTTGAAAGTGGATAATCAAAAGGTGTTCCTAATTTCGTGGCAATTTCTTCATAAGATTGACGGCTAATCATCTTTAATCCTGGTGCATTCATTGGAACAAAGAAGATTAACGCATGGCTGTCATCTCCTGGAAGAACAGGTGCATAGTTCGCTACGAAATTATAATGTGTTAATGCCGCAGAGGTTCCTACCATCTTGGCACCGCTTACAATAATCCCATCATCTCTTTCCTTAACGGCACGAACAAATACTTCTTTATTTTTTTCTAGTGGTTGGCCCCGATCTAATTGTGGATTAACTATTGTATGGTTACAGAAAGGAACATCTTTTTGTGCTTTTTTGTACCATCTTCTAGCATTATCTTCAAAACCCTCATAAAAATCTGCATATGGTCCAAGAGAACCTGTAAAAGCCGCTTTATAATCCGGTGTACGTCCCATAAATCCATAGCTTAGTCTTGACCACTCTGCCATGGCATCCCTTGCTTCCAATAATTCTTGTGCACTTTTTGAAGCTTTGAAAAATTTATGTGTTTTAAATCCGAATTCAGATTCTGTCGTAAGGATTGGAGCCGTCCGTGGGTCATGCAAAGCATCATACATACGTGCAATCGACCTTGCGGCATTTCGATAAGCCGGATGTGTTGTTACATCATCCACTTTTTCCCCATTTAAATAAACAACACGTCCATCCCTCAAACTCTCCAAATACTCTTTACCAGTTAACATAAAACCAACCTCCATTACCATTAGAATATTTTGAATAATTAAATGATAACAGGTAATTCTACGACAATTCTTGTTTATAATCTCTAAATGAATAGACATATTTTGTTGGTTTTATGGCTAAGCTGCACATCTTTTTAATCCAATTTTATTTCGCCTTCTACAATGAGAACCTGTAATGTGATGAATAATTGATATCCATATGCAGGGTTACGAACTTCTTGTCCAAGTAAAGATTCGATTTTCTTTATTCTGTAACGTAATCCACTCATAGACAATGAAAGATCATCCATCGTTTTCTCAAGATTACAAGAATTTGATAGAAATACATAAAGCGTTTTGATAAGTTCTGTATTATCAGTTTTATTTTCATATAATGGCCCTAATAAATGTTTTGCCTTTTGTTTGATCGCTATATTGTTTTTGGAATGAATCAACATGCCGACAACACCAAGATCTTCAAAAAGAATCATTTTATTAGAAGAAGCGGCCATTTGTAATGCAGTTATAGACTCTTCGTAAAATTCCGATGCCCGCCCGATATCTTTGGCTAACGTACTAATCCCCATTTTAAACGTGCAATCTATAAAACGTTTCTCTAAAGAATTAATAAAACGGTTACTTACATGTGTGATGTTTTCACCTTTTGAATCGATTTGCATAAGGACAACAATATTTCCGTTTCGTTGTCCAATTAAGACATTTGAGCGATCTTTAAAATATGTGAAAACAGACTCCATGATCTGTTCGTGAAAATGCAGATCATTTTCTAACGTTTCATTGTAACTACTATATTTTATAGAAATAAGGTAATAAGGGCGTTCTAAATTTATATTCACATAACGTCCACGTTTTAAAATTTCTCCTTTAGATGAAAAATGGCCGTTAAGTATTTGCTCCAGAAAGTAACCTTTCATACGCTCCAGTGCTTCAAATGAATTTTTCTCATTTAGCATATAGAGAGAACAAATCGTTGCCACTCTTTCCAAAATCATTTGATCCACTTCTGTCGGGCCCTTAGCTTCTTTTTCATAAATAAAAGAACAATATCCTACAATCTTGTTTTCTAATACGATTGACGTAACTAAACGATGATGATGTGCATGAGAAAATTTAGTTGTTTGATGAAAATAATCGTTTCGATGATCTCGATTTTGCAGCTCATTTTTAAAATCTGAAACTACTTCTTCAAATCTATCAGAAGATAGACCTGCAAATGAAATCGGGGTAAATTCTACATCCTCTATAATAATTGGATGTTTTGTTGTTTCAAAAACAATGTCTACAACGGATTGTAAATTATTCCCTCTTATTAATTCTTCCGATAACCTTTTATGAATGGAGAGTGTAGTAGATAGATTATTACGTTCTTCAAGCAATTTCTCATATGTTTGTTCTAATTCTTTTACAATCGTCTTATTTTCATAGTATTGTAATTCATCATCTACCATCCCTCCCCATTCATGAAGAGATTTACCAACATAACGACATGTTTCATCCCCTGTAGCTTTACACGCTATCTCTTTAAAAATAACAGTATGTCCGCAAATGCCAGAATAGTAACCGCTCGCATAACCAATCAGTGTATAACAAACTGGTAATTTCGACTGCCCAAATTGACGTAAATGCTCTTCTGCTTCATATGAACTAAACCAGCTTCCTTCTACATGAACAGATTTTGCTGATCCACTCGAATCATAATCAACATGAAGGTGTGAAGTTTTCACTTTCGTATAACCTTTCATCATGTGTAAAACTGGACCCTGCCGCAAAATATCTTTAATAGAAGGCAAGTTCTTTTGAAGCATCTTCTTTGCATCATTCATTCCTAAATTCCATCCGTATCGAATAAGGAATCCTTTCATTCGATCCATGCCGATATTTTCAATTAAGTCCTTACGAAGCGTTCCAAAGACAGATGATGATGTTAAAATCATTCTTTCGTTTTCTAAATAAAGAGATCCCTCATCCTCATTAACATTAAAAGGTTCATGTAATAACATATTCTTCACCTTCTTATACAAAAATCATAATTACTATACCTCCGAGTCTAGCAATTTTTATAACAAATTTATAGAGTTATTATCCAGGGTTTCATAATAATCTTATTAAACTCTTTATGTTCATTATTTTAAATTAGAAGTTTATAGCAGACCCTTTATCTTTTTCGACTGATTCTTCTTGACTGTTTTTTTGACGGGTTATTACCATATAAATGATGAGAAGTAAAATAATAAATAAAGAAGTATAACTATACATAACTTTATAACCAAACTGACCGGCCACCATTCCGAGAGTGGGAGCTCCTACGGCCATCCCTAAATCCATACAGGTAAGAATCATCGCATTGGCCGTTCCTTTTTTATTTGGTTCCACTTGACTGACCGCCCATGATTGAAGGGTTGGATGCATTGTTCCATAAGCTACACCATAAAAAACGGCTGCAATTAATAGAATCAATAGATTATTCGTCACTCCCAAAAGTAGTAGCCCGATAACACCACAAATCCCAGCAGGGTAAATCAACATTTTATGGCCCTTTTTATCAAAAATCCTCCCTGATATCGGTCGAATGAAAAGCATCACAAACATGAAGATTAAAAAAAAGAGAGAAACATTTGCACCTAGTCCTGCTTCTCTACCGAGCCCGTCAATAAAATTAAACACACCACCAAATGTCACACAAAGCAAAAATACTAATATACTTGGAAGTAATGCTTTTTTATCAAAAATAAACTGAAAAATAGAGACATTCGTATTTGTTTGATGATCTTCTTTTGTTTGTTTATTTGAATGAACATTTCGAATAAATAAACTGCCGACAAAAATTCCAGTTACAATCATAAGGGTAAACAAAAGCACAGTATTAAAAGAATGGGAGTGAAATAATGATAAAGCTAGTACTGGAGATAAACTAGCTCCTAAACTTGTGGCCATACCAAAGTAACCCACTCCTTCCCCTAGTCGTTCACGCGGGATGATGTTCGTTGCCATTGTTGCTAATAGAGTAGTAATAATACCAAACCCTACTCCTTCTAATCCTCTAATAAAGAGTAAAAAAGGAATAGAAACTCTATTGTAACTAATTAGTATACAGAGGAAAATAAAAATCAGAGTCATGATTATCGTTTTTTTCATATTGATTTTATGAAGAAAAATACTAATAAAAGGGCGGGTAAAAATGGCTGCCAACATAAATGCAGTCGTCATCATTCCTCCTAGTGCTGGATTATGACTAATATCTATAACAAATACTGGAAAAGATACATTTAACATATGCAAACAAAGAAAAAATAAAAACGTGATCATGATGACTTGGAAAAATTGAAAACTCCATAATTTTGGTTTGATTTTATACATTCATACTCCTTCTTTCTCAAATGTGAGATCTCACTAACTAGAACTTAATCAAGATTAGATATACTACATTAGAAAAACTTGGCTTATCGCCAAGTCCTAATGGCGAAAGCCTTAGTTTTTCTTATACTATCATCCTTAAGATATAATTTCTGATAGTATAAAAAATGAAATAGAGTACATGTCGTTATTGCTAGACAATGTACTCTACTACTAAAATTAATTCCACTACTATATAACAATAAACATATTTTCATATTCTTCAATCTGACTATTACCGAATTCTTGCTCAATAAAATACATAGTAATATTGCCTTCATCATAATTTATATGACTATTTAATAAATGGACTTCAATTGTACCTGTATTATGAAGCGGAACATAAAATGTGCCGTCGAAAATGGAATTGTCTAATTCTGCGGTTATTTTATAAAGACCCTTTTTAGGTAAGTGATAAGAATGGTCAATTTTGATTGTCAAAACATTTTCATTATGGTTTATATGATAATTGCGAATTACTTTTCCTTTTATAGAATAATAATCTTCTAAATACATTGGGATCTTTTGTACTTCACCAGTAATTAACATTTCTCGAATCGCGCTTGAGCTTATCTTCTCATGATTATGCTCCAATTTAGAGACAGTCGTTACATCAAATCTTCCATTACTATCTGAAACCATTTGATCCATATTTCCCTGACCTTTATAGCCATAGGTGAAGTCGAACCCTGCAACAACGTGTTGACACTTTAACCCTACTATATATTGCTCTACAAATTGTTGATGTGAAAATTCCGAAAAATCGGTAT
This sequence comes from Metabacillus sediminilitoris, assembly GCF_009720625.1. NCBI lineage: Bacteria > Bacillati > Bacillota > Bacilli > Caryophanales > Bacillaceae > Metabacillus > Metabacillus sediminilitoris. Next base: position 1,163,180 of record NZ_CP046266.1, on the reverse strand, counting down.
TAAAATTTACAATAAATAATTTTTCAACTCCCAAACATTTAAATATTTCTTTTTTTACAGGCAAAGGGGTTATATAATGATCTATTTTTTTCGTTTTACTAATGACATTACTAGGATGAGGAAAAAATGTCATTACTGTAAATTTAATTTTCTCCTTTTTGGCAATTTCTTTTGCAGTCTCAATAATTTTTCTATGTCCTTTGTGTACACCATCAAAAAAGCCAAGTGCCATGACACACGGTTCACTATTTAGTGAAACTGTAAGATCAATAGGATGGTCTAAATTTACAACTTCCATTTTTTCTTCACCCCAATTTTTTAGATTAACTAATGTTCTTATATTGTCCTTCAAAGAATGATAAAGGGTTTCCATCATTTAATGAAATATCCGTTACCTCACCAATATATAGCGTATGATCACCTTCAACATGTGAATTATGAACATTGCATGTCAGATTAACAAGTGCACCATCAATTACTGGTAACTCATCCATCCATTTAAAGTTAACATTACGCTTTTCTTTTATTTGACCAGCAAATATCATCGACATTTCTTTTTGCTCTTCAGATAAAAAACTGACAGCAAATTTACCAGATTCTTTAATATACTCATTCATTTTTGCTTTTTCTCCAATTGAAATTACCACTAGTTTAGGAGAAAGTGAGACTGACATAAATGCATTAGCTGTCATACCATGAGCTTCTTTGTTTACAGCAGTTGTAATTACCGTTACACCTGTTGCGAATTTTCCCATTGCGTTACGAAATAAACGATCATCCATTATTAACTACACTCCTTAATTTCGATTGATAACGACCAATTTCATTTCTGTCATTTCTTCAATTGCATATTTAATCCCTTCTTTACCAGTACCACTTTCCTTTACGCCGCCGTATGGCATGTGATCGACACGGAATGTAGGGATATCATTAATAATGACTCCACCTACTTCTAAGTCATCAGCTGCATCTAAAGCTTGAGCAATATCATTCGTGTAAATTCCAGCTTGTAAGCCGTATCTAGAATTGTTTACGTGCTCAATTGCCTCTTTTACTGACTTTACTTTATTTACAATAACGATTGGAGCAAATACTTCTTGACAAGACACTTGCATGTTTGGATCAGTGTTCAAAATAACAGTAGGATATAATGCATTACCTTCTGAATATCCGCCAGTCGCAACAATCGCCCCGCCATCTTTTGCCTCTTGAATCCATGAAATTGTTCTTTCAACATCTTTCTCTGAAATTAAAGCAGATACATTCGTATCTTCGTCAAGCGGATTACCTACTTTTAATTTCTTTGTTTCATCGATTAATTTTCCCACAAAATCATCGTATTCATTTTCATGGACATAAACACGCTGTAAAGAGATACAAACCTGACCTTGATTACTAAAGGCTCCCTGCACACATCTCGGTACAACCTTAGCCTTATCAATACCTTCATCAATGATGACTGCTGCATTAGAACCTAGCTCTAGCGTTGTTCGTTTTAAACCGGCACGACTTCTAATTCCGATTCCAACAGCAGGGCTGCCAGTAAATGTAATCATGTTCACACGATCATCCATGACAATTCCGTCACCAATTACACTCCCACTACCTGTTACAACGTTTATAGCACCATCTGGTAACCCAGCTTCTTGTAAAAGCTCAGCAATGAAGAAAGAAGAAATTGGAGTTTGTGACGCAGGTTTTAAAACGATTGTGTTTCCTGCTGCAATAGCGGGACCAACTTTATGTGCAACGAGATTCATAGGAAAATTAAATGGTGTGATCGCACCAATAACCCCTAGCGGCTCTTTAACTGTGTAGGCTAGACGATTCTCTCCACCAGGTGCAGCATCCATAGAAATTGTTTCGCCACCGATACGAGTTGCTTCCCCAGCAGCAAATTTATACGTTTGTATCGTACGCTTTACTTCTTCTCTCGCTGTCGTGATTGGTTTTGCAGCTTCTAATGCAATTATTTTTGCTGCTTCCTCAGATCGTTCTTCTAAAAATGCGACTAATTTCTCAAGGATGGCTGACCGTTGATGAATTGGCATCTTCGCCATTTTTTTACGCGCAGCATATGCAGCCCCAATTGCTTCGTCTAATTCTTCCTTTGTTGCCATAGGAATTTCAGCAATTGGTTCTGAAGTATAAGGAGATTTTAAAATGGAATAATTTTGAGCTTCAATCCATTTTCCGTTAATAAATAAATGTTTTCTAAACATAGTTTCGATCTTTGTCACTTACCAGCACCTCCGTTTCAACTAATAGTAAACTCTAAATCACAAAATTTTAATTTTCTATTTAAGTATGTTAATATAAACGTGATGGCAAAGAACCGGCAGATTTACTGAGTTTGGCCGCACAGAAGAAATGCCGTTCCTATACCAGTCTTAACGTTCACGTTTATAGTAGTGAGTCATTTATTAGATAACGAAAATTGGTTTAGCTTGTTTTAATTTTCCAGGAGCAGTCGTTACTTGTTCTCCAGTATGAACATCTAATACTGTTGATGCTTCATTAAACCAGCAATCTGGTGCTTCTGCTCCCCAGAATGTTTGGCGGCGTTTGTCGTTTAATTCCCAACGTACTGGTTTGAAATCTGGATCACTCGTTAAATAGTCTCCATTGTATAACTCAATACGGTGGCCATCTGGATCTCTTAAATATAGGAAGAACGCATTTGATAAACCATGTCGTGCTGGTCCACGCTCAATATTGTCTGCATAGCCAAGAGATGCAAGTACATCACAGCCTTGAATAAGAGCCATTGGATCACTTAACCAAAAAGCAACATGATGAACTCGAGGTCCTTGACCGTTCATAAATGCAACATCATGTACTGATGGCTTACGGTGTATCCACGCTGCCCAAATTTTATCATCATCATCTGCAGTGTATTCAGAACAAGCAAACCCTAATTCATTAATGTAGAAATCATAAGCTTTTTGAACATCAGGTACCATATTATTAAAATGGTCAATACGTTGAGCCTTAGCACCTTGGTATAAATCATACCGTTGAAGCATTCTTTCTGCTGCATCCATTTTTGCAAAAAACTCGATCGGTAAGCCAGAAATATCTTGAACTCGTAATGCACGTCCAATCGCATGTTGGCTGCCTTCCTCTAACCACTTCGTTTTCATCCCGCGTTGCTCAAAGAATACAGCTAACGAATCTAAATCTGCCTCAGACCGTACTTTATAGCTTGTTACTTCTATATTTGGAGTATCTGCTTTCTTCAATACAAGACTATGGTGAACATGCTCCTCAAGACCTCTTAAATAAATAGTAGAATCATCAGATTCAGTTTCGATTAACCCAAGACCTTTTACATAAAAATCACGAGATTTCTCTAAATCAGTCACATGTAAAATCGCTCTAGCCGTACGGATAATATCAAAATTCACACTCATTTGAAAGCCCCCTTATACATTTAGAAAATTAGAATTTGTATTTTTTACTGCTTTTCCTAAGAAATCCTTTACTCGATCTTTCAATAAATCTTTCGCTTGATAGTTATCGAAATAAGTCATACCCATTCTGATCGGATCACCGAAGAAATAGTACTCATAATGCATTTGTCTGCTTCCGAATGCACTCATTGTAATATCCCATGCTAAACGGAATAATTGGACACGCTCGTAACCTTCTAGGTTTTTACCTTGTAATCCACGGTGAGCAATTGCACCAATATCCGGATTATTAAAGTCAGCTTCTGTCGGAATACCCATTAAACCAGATGCACCTAGTACACGTAAGATTTCAACAAGACGTGGATAAATTCTTGGATACCAGTTACGAGCAGCATCTAATGCTTCAAAATCTGGTGTCATTGTGCCCCATTTATCTAGCTGTGCATTATGCTCTGCACGATAAAGATGTGATTTCATCGCTTCAAGTGCCAGCATAATTTCAGTTCCTTTGTCTTTTACGTGTTGGAAACCGTCAATTCCAATTGCATCCATGACAGATAATGCAACACCTAGTACAAATTCAGTTTTGATAATATTTTTAGAAATAACTTGGTGTGACATATGAACAACAGCATTTGTTTCACGGAACGTGCGGTTACAGATTGAAGAATTTCCACAAACAAATACTCTTTCCCAAGGTACGAATACGTTTTCAAAAGAAACAATCGCATCACCTTCTTCAAATCGGGATCCAAGTGGGTGATCATAAGCATTTTTACCGTAATCAAATGACTCGCGGCTAATATATTTAAGGCCTGGCGTATTATTTGGAATCGCAAATGCTAATGAATATGGATCGTCTTCTTCTCCAGCTTTTTTAACTGTTGAAGGAAAAACTAGAATTTCATCTGTAATTCCACCTTGAGTTGCTAACAAACGAATCCCATCAACAATGATACCTTCCTTTGTTTTCTCAACAAGGTGAAGCGCAACATTTGCATCCTTTTGTTCACTCTGTGCTTTTGCACGGTTAATTTGTGGATGGATTAATGTATGTGTTAAGCTAATATCATTTTCTCTAGCAAACTCGTAATATTTACGTGCATTTTCTGCAAACATTGGGTCTGCTTCAGCAAATAATTCATTCGAAACACCCATTGCCATAACTTCTGCATTTAGATAGTCAGGAGAACGCCCCATCATACCTCCTGATGTTAGCGCCCATTCCTGTATGGCTTCACGTCTTGCCATGACATCATCAATTGTTTTCGGCTGTAACCATGTAGTACCAACTTTTTCACCTGTCGTTGGTGATGTGTATAGCATTTTTTCTGGTTTTTCAAACTGTAGATCGTATAGGTTTGCCATTGATTGAATGACACCTTTTAAACCTGGATGTTCTGTTACGTCGTTTACTCTTTCTCCGTGAATATAAATATTGTTATTTGCCTTCTTTAAGCGTTCAATATACTCTTTACCTGTTTTTGCACCCATCTTAATTCACTCCCTAATCAATGATATATTTATTTCTTCTTTCCAAACTGTGGAATATGGTGATCACCTATTGCCACATGAATAACTTTCGGCTCTGTATAGAATTCAAAGATTGCGTAATGTCCGCCTTCTCGGCCAATTCCGCTTGCTTTCGTACCTCCAAATGGAATGCGAAGATCACGAGTGTTTTGTGAATTGATCCAAAGCATTCCTGCTTCTACAGCTTGTGCTACTCGATGGCCGCGTTTAATATCATTCGTCCAAACATAACCAGCAAGGCCGTATTTTACGTCATTTGCAGCAGCAACAACTTCTTCCTCTGTTTCAAATTCAATGACCGCCATAACAGGTCCGAAGATTTCTTCCTGACAAACTTTCATATCATTTGTTGCTTTCAATAATAATGTTGGTGGAACATAATTCCCTGCTTTAAATTCTTCAGGTATAACCCCTTGAATAACTTCACAGCCTTCTTGTTTTGCAATTTCAATATACTCTTTTACTTTGTTATAATGGCCTTTCTCAATTAATGGTCCAAGTTGTGTTGATGGATCCATTGGGTCACCAATTTTAATATTAGAAACTCTTTCCTTTAATGCTTCAACAAATTGGTGTTTAATGTTCTTGTGTAAAAATACGCGAGAGTTTGCTGTACAACGTTCACCATTGAATGAGAAAATTCCCCAAACCGCAGCATCTAAAGCACGGTCAAGATCTGCATCATCAAAAACGATTAATGGTGATTTTCCACCAAGCTCCATCGATGTTTTCTTTAATGTATCAGCAGCATTTTTTATAATGATAGAACCTGTAGTAGTTTCTCCTGTGAACGAAATTGCTTCAACATCAGGATGAGCCACAAGTGAAGCACCTGCTGTTTCACCGAAACCATGAACAATATTAAAAACGCCTTTCGGTAATCCTGCTTTATGAATGACTTCAGCTAATTTATTCGCAGTTAATGGTGATAGCTCAGCCGGTTTTAAAACAACGGTATTTCCAGTTGCAAGTGCTGGAGCAACCTTCCAAGTTTCTAACATGAATGGAGCATTCCAAGGTGTGATTAATCCTACAACACCTAATGGTTTATAAATGGTATAGTTAATAAATTCATCGTCTACTTGGTATGCTTCTCCATGCAGCTTGGATTCTACCATTTTTGCATAGAAGCGGAAGTTTGTAGCAGCACGTGATACCATTTTTCTAGTTTGACTAATTGGCAGACCAGTGTCTATCGCTTCTAAAATAGCAATCTCTTCAACTTCTTCATCAATGACGTCTGCAATACGATTAATGTATTTCATCCGTTCAGAAATTTTCATCGTACTCCAAGTATTTTTAAAAGCGTTGTTAGCAGCTTTTACTGCTTTATTAATATCTTCTTCGCGTCCTTCAGCAATATTGTTAATTTGTTCATTTGTAAATGGACTCATATTTGCAAATGTTGTCCTAGACTCTGACTGAACGAACTCGCCGTTAATGTATAACTTAACGTCCTCTACTTTTACGTTTGCCCGTACATTACTTTTTTCAGAAACTTTATTAACCACTCTTTTCACTCCTTTTTATGACACTAAATAATTAGTTTTTGATGTTTTTTTTAGAGAGGATAGACGCTTGATAATTGCCTGTCCTCTCTTTTATAAGAAACGGTCATCTTTTTAAAATCTATTTATTTTGTTACAACACTATCAGGAAGATCCACGTGAGTCTTCACTACGCTTCTGATTTCATCTTGTAATTTTTGTGTTGGTAAATCCATTGGTAAACGTAAGATTGGTTTGATTTTACCCATCATTCCTAATGCTGCTTTAATAGGAGCAGGGTTTGTATCTTTAAACAGAACATCATTTAGTTCCATTAAGTCATAGTGTAGATCAAGAGATCTTTGTACATCCCCGTCTCTCCAAGCATTGTAGATTTCAGCAACTTTATCAGGAACAACGTTTGCTGTTGCGCTGATATGTCCTGCGCCGCCGATTGCAAGCATTGGGTAGCAAAGTAATTCAATGCCTGAATACAAGTTGAAATCTCTTCCACATTTTAATAACACACGGTTAATATGTTCGAAGTCTTTATTTGATTCTTTAACACCGATAATGTTCGGGCAAGCATCTTTTAATTTCACCAATGTATCAATCTGTAAATTTGTTGCTGTTCTACCTGGAATGTTATAAAGGATGATCGGTAGTTCAGGAACTGAATCAGCAACTGCCTTGAAATGTTTAAACAACGCATGTTGTGATGGTTTATTATAATAAGGAACAATGACAAGTACTGCATCTGCTCCGATTTCTTGTGCCTTTTTCGTTAAATAAAGTGTTTCTTGATGATTTGTTGATCCTGTACCTGGAACGAATGGAACTCTGCCATTGATTGCTTTTGCAGCTGCTTCCATCACCTGAACTCTTTCATCAACAGTCAAGGAGCTAGGTTCTCCAGTTGTTCCTGTTACTGAAATTCCATGGCTTCCACTTTCAATATGCCAATTTATTATTTTTCCGAAAGAATCAAAATCAATTGACCCATCTTCATTAAATGGTGTAATGACAGGAGATATAGAACCTCGTAATCTTTGTTTAGCTTCATCAAATCTAGACATGCTTTAAACCTCTCCTTTTGGAATAATAGTTAATTCGAAAATTTATGAATATTTTTACTGTAAACCCTTTCAAAAACAGTGTATCATGTGTTAAATTATATGAAAAATATTGATTATGTTTGTTTTGTATATGAAAAAAGTATGGATTTTAAAACGAATAGCGCCTTGTTCAGCCCCGGGAAATGAAACGATCAGGAATAGAAGGGTTTTTTGCCTTCAATTCCTGATCGGCTGCAGACTAAAGAAGCATAAGAATGCAACGTCCTGTTGCTTCACTGCATTTGCACGTCTTACGCTTCGGCTGACAGCGCTGGAGCTGGTACTGGTGCACTTTTCCATAGTTCAAGAAATTAATAGTTTTCTAAACAGAAACAAGACAAGGGGGCAAAAGATGGATATTAAACAACTTCACTATTTTTGTACAATCGTTCAAGAAGGGCAAATTACCCGCGCTGCAAAAAAACTTCATATGGCACAACCTCCACTAAGTCAGCAGCTGAAACTATTGGAACAAGAGCTTGGAGTAAGACTGTTTGACCGAAATGGGAGAAATATGGATTTAACCGATTCCGGAAAGGTTCTTTATAAAAGAGCAACAAGAATCCTTTCACAAGTTGATGAAACAATGACCGAAGTAAAGGAAACGGGAGAAGGGATAAAAGGGGTACTATCTATCGGGGCAAGTAAATCCTGCTTTGCCTACCTACCAGAACGCATCCGCACATTTCGAGAAAAATATCCTCTTGTAACGTTCCAATTAAGAGAAGGAGACACCTTTTACATTGGGGAATTATTGAAAAATCGAGAAATTGAGCTAGCAATTACACGACTGCCATTAGAAATGGATGACATCTCTATGATACGTTTCCCTATAGAGCCATATATTTTAGTTATTCCACAATCGTGGCAGGATCAAGTGAAAAACAGATTATCCATTAAAATGATTGAAATTAAAGACTTTCCATTATTACTCTTACATCGAATTAATGGTAAAGGACAATTTGAAATTGTTATTAACGAATGCCGAAGTCACGGCTTTGAACCAAATGTTGTCCTTGAGTGTCCAGATGCTTCCATGCTTCTCTCTCTCGTTGCAGCTGGAGTCGGAGCAACAATTGTACCAAAATCTACTCTTCTATCACATTATTCTGATCAAACAATTGCAATTGAACTTGAAGATGCCTCTATCATGTCTGAATCCGCAATCATTTGGTTAAAAGATCGTTATCTATCGAAAAGCGCAAATCATTTAATTGAAACGTTTAAACAAGTTTAAGACCCTATTTACATTCCTTCACAACTCACTTTAAATAAAACGACAATTGAAATCATATATGGAATCATATATATTTTACTAGAAGGTAGGGAATGTGTATGGAAAAAAAATTAAATAAACGACAATATGCTTATGAAGTTATTCGTTCAAGGATAATAGACGGAGTTTATGTCCCTGGCCAAAGAATTATCATTGATCAAATTGCGAAAGAAGTTGGCTCCAGCCCTATTCCAGTACGTGAGGCTATACACCAGTTAGAATCTGAGCAATTGATTGAATACAAACCAAATGTTGGAGCAGTCGTTCATGGAATTAATGATGATTTATACAAAGAAACACTCCATGTACTAGCACTTCTTGAAGGCTATGCAACTGCTCTAAGTTCAAAATTTATTACATATGAGGGAATAGAAAAGCTAAAACAATATAATCAGGAAATGAAAGATTCCCTTACAAATTTTGAACTAGATAAAATAGGCAGACTCAATAGAAAGTTTCATAATTTGATTTATTCCTTTTGTCCTAATAAACTCTTGTTAACCAATATCCAACAAATGTTAGATCGTTTAGATACAGTTAGGAAATCAGAGTTTACTTTTTATCCAAAGCGTACTCCACAGTCTATTCTAGAGCATGAGCAAATTATTGAATCATTATGTGAAGAGCATGACTTCCGTAAAATTGAAGAACTGGCAAGACAACATAAATTGAATACCCTTCAAGCATTTAATGAGCAATAAGAAAAGTGCAAGCACCTTGTTCAGCTCCGACAAGCTTATGACTCGAGGCGTTAGGCACTGAAGCTAGATACCTCAACTAAGTAAAAAGAAATTATCTTTTTTACTATTTAAAAAGGCGATTCTATAAAGAATACGCCTTTTTCCTAATACATCTATTTATTAAATACCACTTTCATAATCAATGTTGAACAACACCTTTAACGTCACTTCCTGTATTTGACTTAACTACAATCTCTGAAAAATTATCCTCTACGATCTGTTTCTTACGTGCACCTACCAGTGTGCCAATATAACATGCAAAGAATCCTAACGGAATCGAAATAATACCTGGTGAGGCAAGTGGGAAGATAGGTTCTCCTGTAATTAAGGCAGCACCTGGTATTGGATTCCAGACATTCGGACTAAATGCTACTAGAAGAAGTGTACCAAATAAACCAACAAGCATACCGAAGATTGCACCAGTTTTATTAAACTTCCTCCAGTAAATTGTAAATAGAATGACTGGTAAATTCGAACTTGCAGCAAGTGTAAAGGCTAATGATGCTAAAAATGCGACATTAAATTGTTGAAGAGATAATGATAGAGTAATCGAAATAATCGTAATGATGATTGATGCAAGACGAACCATATTCATTTGCTGCTTCTCTGTCGCTTTTCCATCTTTTATAATTTCGTTGAATAAGTCATGGGAAAAAGCCGTTGCTCCAGTAACCACAATTCCAGCAACAACTGCAAGAATGGTAGCAAAAGAAACTGCAGAGATGAAAGCAAACATAAGGTCTCCCCCTACTAACTGCGATAGCAATGGTGCGGCCATATTTCCTGCTGGATTAGCCTCGATAATATTATCAGTTCCGACTAGTTTTGCAGCCCCGAAACCAAGGAAAATGACCATAACATGAAAAGCACCCATGATCCACATAACCCAAACGACAGATTTTCGCGCTACTTGAGCATTCGGTACAGTAAGAAAACGGACTAAAACGTGAGGAAGACCTGCTGTTCCCAGTAATAGGCCCAGTGTTAAGGATGCCGCATCCCAACCACTCGTATACTTCACACCTGGATTTAAGAAATCAGCTCCAAATGGTGTTGCCGTTTTCATATCAGTGAATATCCCAATAAAATTAAAATTAAATTGCCACATTACCATAACAAACAGAATAAATGTCCCGCCTACTAAGAGGATTGCTTTTATTATTTGTACCCAGCTAGTTGCCGTCATGCCTCCGAATAAGACAAATGCTAACATACCAATTCCAACGATAATGACTGAAACATTAAACGGAATACCTAATAATAATTTAAATAAAGCCCCTGCTGCCACAAGTTGTCCAAGCATATAAAAAATTGAAATGACGATTGTATTAATAGCTGTTACTGCACGAACTTGTTTAAATTTATAGCGGGCTGTAACCATATCTCCCAATGTATATTTTCCTAAATTACGCAATGGTTCTGCTACTAAAAATAAAATCACAAGGAAAGAAACAAGTGCAGGATACATGAGGAAAAATCCATCATACCCAGTTAATGAAAAGGCGCCAATTAATCCTAAAAAGGTTGAAGCAGACATAAAATCCCCTGCCAAAGCAAGACCATTTTGCCTAGCCGTTAATCCACCTCCAGCAGTATAAAAGGAACCTGCTGTTTTTGTTTTTTTAGAAGCGTAATACGTAATAAAAAGTGTTCCTAACGTCATAACAGCAAAAAGAATAATGACATTGATACCCATAGATTATAACCCCTCTTTCTCCAAAATTTCCTTTGCCTTTTCGTCAAAATAAGCCGCTTTCTTTACATAGATGCTACAAACAAGTAATGACACTGGTATAAAAGAAATACCATAAATCCAGGCAAAAGTGATATCTCCAACTACTGGTTGATTTAATAGATCTGTGTATAAAGCAAGAAATGGTAAAAGAAGCGAGTAAGCCATGTAAAAAAGTGTAAATGGTACAATAAACTTTTTCTTGTTTGAAAGCAATTTTTTAAATTCTTCTGTTGAAGCGATGTGCTCGTAATCGATTTGCTGTTTCATTTCCTCAAAAGGAATCTTCTCATTCATTTGACTCATATTTAACAACACCTCTATTCAAATTAGTTTCTTGCAAATTTCTTTAAGAGGATACATTTCTGAAAACCCTTTCAAAAGTACTCTATCATTTGTTTTCTTCAAGAAAAAATATTAATTATATATGTATGCCATACGAAATTAGTATAGAAAGTTCCTTTTCCTTTTAAAATGCTATAACTGTTCACATGGACATCCATTTATTCTTAGTTGAACAATAAAAATAATTTGAAAACAAATCACAAATCATATATGATTTGTGATATGACATCGTATTTTCTGAACCCTTTCATGATTTATTCTGTAATCGCTTAAACTATTAAAAAGAAAATCTACTGCAGTTATACAAGGGAGTGAAGGTTATGAGTAAAGCAATAGTTAAATTTAGTAGTTTGCTTCATACGAAAGAAGTGGTTGTCGATTCAAGCAGTAATACAATATTCCTTAACGATAAGAAATTCACTACAGAGCAAACCTCATTGGACGCTCCAATATCCGGTACAGTGTATGGAACAATTCTAAACTATAAGGGTGAGCTTGAAGCATTAGGCACAGCTGTTAATGAAGCACCCTACAAGCAACCGCCAAAAGCACCTGTTTTATATATCAAACCAATAAATACAATCATTGGTTTTCAAAAGCCAATTCCATTGCCTTCTAATGTTTCTAATTTACAAATCGGTGCTGCATTAGGGGTTGTCATTGGAAAAAATGCGACAAATGTAAGCGAAAAGAATGCCTTAGAATATGTGGCAGGGTACACAATTGTCAATGATGTCAGTGTTCCTCATGATAGTGTCTATCGACCAGCGATTAGTCAAAAATCAAGAGATGGTTTCTGTCCTGTAGGTCCTTGGGTCATTGAACGTGATGCCATAGCTGATCCGAATCAACTTTCCATTCAAGTGTTTATCAATGGAGAGTTAAAACAGCAAAACACAACAGCAAATTTAATTCGTCCTGTATCACAGCTAATTTCTGAAATTACCTCTTTCATGACTTTATATGAAGGTGACACACTTCTAGTTGGCGTACCAGAAAATCCTCCACTAGTAAACGAAGGAGATCTTGTTCGAATTGAAATAGAAGGAATTGGTTCATTAGAAAACAAGGTCAAGCCAGAAGTTGAAAGTCTATTGAAGGAGGAAGCAAAATGAAACATGCACGTGTAGCATTTAAAGGAGCAATCCATCATGCAATTGAATCAGATGGACATCTTAAGTTAGATAATGGTCAAATTGTAAGTGAAGAAGAAGTTGTTTGGCTTCCACCTGTTGAACCGAGAACTGTTTTTGCATTAGGGCTAAATTATGCAGATCATGCCGCAGAGCTTGCATTTAATGCACCTACAGAACCATTAGTATTTCTTAAAGGACCTAATACCTTTGTTGGACACCGCTCAAATACCTATCGTCCAGCTGATGTAACATATATGCATTATGAATGTGAACTTGGAGTCGTGATCGGGCGATCAGGACGTAATATTAAACAAGAAGAAGCCTATGATTATGTCTCAGGATATACAGTTGCAAACGATTATGCCATTCGTGATTACCTTGAAAATTACTACCGTCCGAATTTGCGCGTTAAAAATCGGGACACATGTACACCAATCGGTCCTTGGTTTGTGGATGCAAAAGATATTAAAGATCCTATGAATCTACAATTACGGACATATGTAAATGGGGAAATTACACAAGAAGGAACGACGAAGGATATGATTTTTAGTATCCCAATGTTGATTGAATACTTAAGTAGTTTTATGACACTAAACAAAAATGACATTATCCTTACAGGTACGCCTAAAGGCTCAGTCGATACGAAAGTTGGAGATGTCGTTATGACAGAAGTTGAAGGTGTAGGCCGATTAGTTAACACAATTATCGGTGAAGAATAAACGCGAAAGCACCTGAGCAGCATTAGGCAAATAGTACGTTGCCTATAGGAGGCAAAATCGCGACACTAGCGTTTTACACAAGTTTCAAATCTACATTTCGGAGGGAAAAATGCCACATTTTATTGTTGAATATACAGATAATATTAAAACCGAAGCAAACATTCCTCTTCTTCTTGAAAAGGCAAACAAAATATTAATCTCTAAATCTCCTCTCTTTCCAGTTGGAGGAATTCGCTCTCGTGCAATTGAACTGAAAGATTATTATATTGCTGATGGTGAAGAAGATTATGCTTTTGTACATGCAACATTAAAAATCGGCGCAGGCCGTTCTGAAGATGAGAAAAAAGCAACTTGTGAGGAACTATTTTCTGCAATGAAAGATCATTTTGCTGAACTATACAATAAACGTTACTTGGCATTGTCAATGGAACTATTTGAATTTAGTGAGGCAGGTACGTATAAACAAAATAATATTCATGGACAATTTAAAAAATAGTCTAAGGTAAAGCTCTTTTATATTTGAGCACTATGGTGATTGGAGCGGAAACGTTCCGTTGTAATAATCGGAACAATCTTACTTTTAATAACTGATTGTGGTACATTAACTAACATAAAAACTCTATACTAACTGATTGAATATGTGAAAAGATCAGTTAGTATAGAGTTTTATTTATGCAATATAGTTTAAGACTTAACTTTTGAGCCTAAACTCCAAAAATTTGATTGAATATCTATCACTTTTTCTACTGCCTCTTTCTGATGAGGATACAACACATTCGTTGGTAAAGTAGCAATAGCCTCATAATAAGGGTCTTCTGTTACTTTACTTTTTAACCCACTTAAAGATTCTATAATTCTCAATGAACAAAAAGGAACATACGCTGCACTATACCCGCCTTCATGACTAAAGACTAATCGATTTTCACATAGTTTCTCAGCTAAGTCTTTGACCAATTTTGCCATTATTCCAAATCCATCAGCTGTGACCATCATTCTAGCTAACGGATCAAATACATTTGCATCCTGTCCAGCTGCTACAATAATAAGTTCAGGTTTAAATTGTTCAGCTATAGGAAATACCACATTTTCTAATGCATAGATATATCCAGCATTTCCAGTTCCAGCTGGAAGTGGGATATTTACGTTATAACCTAGTCCTGCTCCCTCGCCGTTATGATTCATTAACCCTCTATTAGGAGGAAAGTTTAGTTCTTGATGAAGAGAAACTGTTAATACATTTGGATCATCATAAAAAATATTTTCTGTCCCATTTCCATGATGAACATCCCAGTCTAATATTAAAATTCTGTTTAAATCATATTTTTCTCTCGCATGCTTTGCTGCTACTGCAACATTATTAAATATACAAAATCCCATCCCTTGATCTTTTTCAGCATGATGCCCTGGTGGCCTTGTAAGGGCATAGACATTTTTAACTTTACCTTCCATTACAGCATCGACTCCAGAAATCGTCCCACCAGCAGTTTTTAATGCTATTTCATAAGATCCTCTTCCTACTAGTGCAAAGTCACCTGCATCACCTCCAGTTGTATCACTAAGATGCTTTACTTTATCAATATAAGATGAAAGATGAACCCTTTCGATTTCCTCCCTAATAGCAGCTCTTGGTTCCATTACTTGTAATTCTTTGATAAATTCACTTCGTTCTAATAGATTTTTTATTCGTCGTTTACTTTTAGGACTTTCACCATGTTCATCTGCTTCAATCCATCCGCCTGGTTGAAGGGATAATGCTCCATTACCAGTATCATGCCAAAAATAACTTTCATCATAGATAAATCCTGTTTTTAATGTCATTAATTTTTCCTCCTTAAAATTAATAATTTGATGTGAAAATATAAAACTTATATTGTAAAGTCATGATTGTTTAGCAGTTTTATTTGTTACTATTACCTTAGAATTCCTTTTATTTGTTTCTTTAAGGAATAATCCAAAAACAGCCATTACTAGCGCTGAAATTGATGCAATAATCATCATAAAGGTTAAACCAAATGAATCTGCATATGTACCAGCCATACCCAAAATGACTGACCCTAAGATTTCACCTAGGCCAATAATGAATGCACTTGATGTTGCTATTAATTGGATTGAAACACTTTCACTAGGTATAATATTTTGAAAAATCGGTGCAATGGATCCTAATAAGCCTCCAAATATGATTAAAGCTCCAGCACCTATCCACCCACTTGGTGCTATATATAGACCTAATGGTGCTAGCACTGCTAGCAAGGAAAACAATACTAAAGCAGTTTTTCTACCATAATAGTCAGAAAAAAGTGGAACAATAATTGTTGAACCAATCTGTAAAATCTCCATAAGCGACATGATTAAACCCATTTTAGGGATCGAAAAATGACTAACTGATGTTAAATATAATGGTGCAAAAGAATAAAGAATCCATAAACCAGCCATACAGCAAATAAAAATTAAAATACTAATGTTCACATTTCTATACTTAAAAACGGCTAAAAAGCTGGATTTTATAGTTGATTCACTTTCCTCAACTTTTGATAAGACTGTTCTTACTTCTGCTGTAAATTTCCAAATGATAAAGCCTAGCACTAAACTAGGGATTCCTATTAATACAAAAGCCCATCTCCAAGTTGTAAGTGTTATTAATTGAGTAACGATCAAGGGACCCAGTGTTGTAGCAATAACTGCAACGCCAGCATTTACTATACCCGCATTTCTTCCAAAATTCCCTTTAGTGGATACAGAGGCTACCATCGTCATGGCTATTGGTAAAATAGGGCCTTCTGCTGCTCCAACTAAAAATCGAATAAACAACAAATAAGTAAAAGAATTCGCCAGTGCCGATAATGCTGAAAAAATCGAGGTTGCAATAACCGCTGCTATTAATATGATTTTCCTCTTTCCTGTTTTATCGGATAATACCCCTATGACTGGACCAACTATGGCAAATCCAATTGTTTGCCACATGACAACCTGACTTACTTGACTATTCGTTATACTTAACTCTTCAACTAATGCAGGAACGATATAGGATAAAGCGGTACGATCCAAAAAAATAAATCCCAAGCTAAAAACATTATTAAAACGACCCTATACTCATAACCTCTTGAACCCGGAATACTATCCATTTAATCCCCCTTCTTTAGACTTATTAATATTCAACTACTACATTTATAAATTTACAAAATTAGTCATGCTAATTCATTGTAAAAAACGGAATTATTTAATTTTTTCAAATTTTCCAAACTGTTTTGTTTAGATTTTTCATTTTGCTCTATCTTGTAATCTTTCATATTACATCACTAAAAGATTCTTTATTATGAAAAAACCATATCATTTTCGTATATTCTAAATTACCTCTTCTAAGTTTCCTTTATAAGTTATATAATTTGTGTAATCGCTTACAAAAAGGATAATCTTCTATCACAGTAAGTCTTCCCAACAATTTTATGTCAATCATTATCTCGTAAAATTACCTTGTGACATTTTATGACATGTCTCTTGTGTAATTACATACCATGTTTACTATTGTTAACATAAATACACAATAAGGGGGAAAATAAATGTTTAATAAAATGAGATATTCTTTTTTCCCATCTCAACCGGAAATCATGTCTAATTGTTCGTTTTATAAAGAATATAAGCCTATGAAATCGGCAAATAATGATATAGCACTTTACTGTGAATTCCAGCTAAAAGATAAAGCATCTTCTATTTTACCTATTATTCCCGATGGTTCTATCGAAATACTCTTTTCATGTGATGAAAAGGAACCTATTGCATTTGTAGCTACCAGCCCTGAGAAAAGATGTGATTATCAGTTCCAGTCAAATATTCGTTATTTTGGTATTAGATTATCACCAGGCCAAAATAAAATACTTTTTAACTGCTCTATGAAAGAACTATTAAACTACAAACAAATTCCTCTATTGGATGTGCTTAAAGAAGATGAGTCTTTTATAGAAGGAATGCTCATTAAAAAGAACTTTAAAGAGAGAATAAATTGGGTTCAGTCATACATAAACAAAAGTGACACCGATCATTCTTATGCTAAAAATCTCCTTACTTATTGTTTAAATAGAATTTATTCAACAAACGGTACGATAAATATAAATGAACTATCATCGGAAACTGGTTATACGGATCGATATATCCGAAAGAAATTTGAGAGTTTTGTTGGCTATTCTCCTAAAAAGTTTTCTCAAATTGTAAGACTTCAACACTCTATCAATAAACTTGTGTCACAAAACATAAAGGTATCCAATGTAATTGATGAGCATGCTTTTTATGATGAATCTCATTTTTACAAAGATTTTAAGAAATATATCTCCCTAACTCCTAATGAATATTTAGATCAATTAATAAACCAAGGTTAAATAACAATTTCATATATCGTTTACATAAGAAAAACCGGGCAAAAACCGCCCGGTCCTTTTTTATTTAGAGATAATTTATACTCTATACCATGTACACCTTTGTAATACTCGGGGGTACATTTCTCCACCACATGTTTCGCAAGAAAACATTGGAGGGTTACACCCCTTCATACAATTAGTATTTGATTTTAATAAGTTTAGCAATCGAATTAGATAAATAAAATTGGGTATAGTCAATCTATTAACTTCCCATCATAAAAGTAATTTGGTCCAATGTATCCTGTCGTTTTCGGTTCTAATAAAAAAAATGTGCCCCCTTAAAAGAGCCACCCTATCTGAAAATAAACAATACGACCTTTTAAAGATTAAATTCTAACAAACTAATATACTATTATAAAAATTTAAATTAAATTTGTTTTTCAAATGCTTTAAGCGCATCTGACATTCTATTAATAATATCCTCCACTTGAGTTTTTGTAATAATAAGCGGCGGTGCAAGAGCGACAGTATTTGTTCCTTTCCAATCAAAGTAACGTAATTGCAACCCTAAATCCATACATAGATCTGTATATTTTGCGGCTGCATGCTCAGATGGATCAAACGGAACACCCGTTTCAGGATCTTTTAACAATTCAATACCCGCTAATAGTCCAAGCCCTCTTACTTGTGTCACGTGTTTATGGTTGCTTTCTAAATACTTTAAGCCTTTTAATAATTCTTCACCTCGAAGTCTACTATTTTCTACAATATTATCTCTTTCTAAAATTTCAAGCGTTTTTAACCCTACTGCGCAGGCCATTGGATGCCCACTGTATGTGAAGCCGTGGAACATCATTTCATCTGATAGAATAAACGCTTCTCTAATGTGCTCTCTCATAATAACGGCTCCAAGATGTGCATATCCGCTAGAGATCCCTTTTGCCACACATAATAAGTCAGGTACTACATCCCAGTTATCTACACCAAACATTTTACCTGTACGTCCAAATCCACAAATTACTTCGTCGGCAATCATTAAAATACCATGCTCATCACAAAGCTTACGTACTGCTTGAAGGTATCCTTCAGGAGGGAATCTCACACCACCGGCCCCTTGAATAGGCTCCACGATGACAGCAGCAATGGTATCAGCACCTTCTGCTTCAATCACTCCGCGAATGGAACGGGCATAATTTGGATCGCTCTTATCTCCTCGCTCTGCATTTAATGCATGTGCTATTGCTTTGAGAAAATTCGGTGCATTAGATGTAGTGAAATTTTGGAAGCCTTCAATACCAGTGGCACTTGTTGCACCTACTGTAACGCCGTGAAATGATTGCTCCAGAGAAATAATTTTTGTTCGCTCCGGCTTCCCTTTTATCTTCCAATAGAAGCGTGCTAACTTAAAGGCTGTATCATTTGACTCTGAGCCCCCGGAAGTAAAGAAACAAACATTTAAATCACCAGGTGCTAATGAAGCTACCTTTTGAGCCAGAAGTATTGCAGGCTCGTTTGACTGACCACTAAAGGAAGAACTGTATGCCAGCTTTACCATTTGATGTTTAGCAGCTTCAGCAAGTTCCTCATTACCATAGCCAAGATTGACATTCCACAGCATGGATACCCCATCAATTCGTTCTTGCCCTTCAACATCCTTTAGGTAAATTCCTTTTCCTTCTGAAAAAATGGTTGAAGGACCGGATAAATAATGAGCTTTTGGTGGAGTAGTTGGATGTAAGTAATGTTTTATATCGATTTCTGCTAATTCTTCTCTAGTTAAGGTTCCAAGTCTATTTGTTTGTTGCATTTCTATTCCTCCTATAAAGTTTACATTTTATTTTTATACTAAAGGATTCTGCCTACCTGGTTACAACATCGCTTTGTTACCATAACTTTTCTACTAAACTTCATTTATACTGTTACATTTTGACGTTCTAAAACATTTTCGATAGAAACATAGGAATAACCATGTGCTTCTGCAACTGCATGATACGTTACGTAACCATCAATAACATTAATCCCTTTTGCTAATGCACGATTCTCTTTGGCTGCTAGTTTGTACCCTTTATTGGCAATTTGAATACCATATGGAATCGTGACATTTGTTAAAGCTAATGTAGATGTTCTCGCAACAGCGCCTGGCATATTAGCTACTGCATAATGAACGACTCCGTATTTAACGTAAGTAGGATCACTATGTGTAGTAATATGATCAATGGTTGCAATTGAACCGCCTTGGTCAATCGCGACGTCTACCACAACAGAACCGGGGTTCATCGTTTTAATCATTTCCTCTGTTACTAATTGAGGAGCTCGAGCTCCTGGAATAAGTACTGCACCAACTAATAAGTCCGCTTTTTTAACAGATTCCGCAATATTATAGCTATTTGAAGCTAATGTTTTTAAACGACCTTGGAACATGTCATCCAGTTGTCGAAGACGATCGATATTTACATCTAAAATCGTTACATTTGCTCCCATTCCAACGGCCATTTTTGCAGCATTCGTTCCAACAATCCCACCGCCAATAATGACCACCTCTGCTGGTGATACTCCAGGTACTCCCCCCATTAGTACACCTTTACCACCGTTAGGATTTTCCAAGAAACGAGCTCCAATCTGGACAGACATTCTTCCTGCTACTTCACTCATAGGTGTTAATAACGGAAGTGTTTTATTGTCTAATTGGATGGTTTCATAAGCAATAGCCACCACTTTCTTATCTACAAGTGCTTTGGTTAATTCTGGTTCAGGAGCAAGATGTAGGTACGTATATAGAATTAATCCCTCGTAAAAATAACCATATTCCTCAGCAATAGGTTCTTTTACCTTAATAACCATTTGTGCTGACCATACTTTTTTAGCAGATGAAACGATTACAGCACCCGCATCCATGTAATCTTGATCTGTAAATCCACTTCCTAATCCTGCACCTGTTTCTACCCATACTTCATGATTACACTTTTTAAATGCTACAACTCCTGCTGGAGTAATACCAACTCGATTTTCATTATTCTTAATTTCTTTTGGAACACCGATTATCATGATTATTCTCTCCTTTTTCCTATCTGCCTTTCTAGTCGCATAAAGGATTTTTTAAATAGTTTTTTATTCTACTAATGTTTTGATTTCTTCATTTTTATTTCTTATGAATCTTTTGAACTCTTTAGAGAAGTATGAACGAATGAGGAGGTAGATCAAACCAATTCCCATCCAAGTAAAACCAACGATTTTCCCGGCTGTTGAAAGGCCCCATAAGATATACAAACAAACTGCCATCCCCATTAAAGGGACAAATAGGAATTTAAAGAAATTTCTTTGCTTATTTTTGATATAATAGTGGTTAATAACACAAACATTAACAAAAGAAAATCCTAGTAACCCTCCAAACGCTACTAAATCTGATACTAGTTGCATATTCATTAATATGGCACCGATAATGCCTAATATAGACATTAAAAGGATATTGTTTACAGGTGTTTTAAATGTTGGATGAATATATCCGAAGAATTTTTTAGGAATCACTCCATCTCTCCCCATTCCTAAAAGCAGTCTGCTTGATGCTGACTGACTTGCCATTGCACTAGCAACACCAGAAGCTATAATGGTCGATGTAACGAAAGTCTGAAGAATTACTCCGCCAATGATGTTAAGGACATCAAAAAATGCTGTATCAGGATTTTCAATGGATGTATAACTACCCTGCAGAATGACAGCTAAATAGGTTACTGAAACAAAAAATACCGTTTGAATGACACAAGTAAAAATAATTCCCCAACCAATTTTGTTTCCTCCTATATCTGTTTCCTCTGCTAATGTTGTAATGGCGTCAAATCCCAAGTAAGCAACAATCACGATAGCAGCTCCACTTATAATTGCGCCTATTGAAAAAGAATCCTGACTATAAATGGCACTAAAGTCAATTAGTGACAGATCTCCTGTTACAATATAATGTCCAGCACTAATGACAAACGCAACCACTGCCATAACCATAAGTAACACTAAAATCGTATTAACCTTTGCTGCTACTTCAATACCAATAATATTTACGATAGTGATAGGCAAAGCAAAAATGAGGACCCATATCCAAATTGGAATACTAGGCACTAGTGCATTGGCAAAATTAGCACTGATCAAAAACGTCAGCATTGGAATTAAAAGATAATCAAGCAACATTCCCCATCCTGCAATAAACCCGATTCTTGGATGAAGTGCCCGCTGTGCATATGTATAAGTAGAACCAGCAACGGGATAAGCTTCTACCATTTTTCCAAAACTATAAGCAGTAAATAACATAGCTACAAAGCCAATAATATAGGACAGTACGGAATGCCCTTGAGAAACTAACGTAATGATTCCGAATAATGACATGGCTGCAACTGGAGCCATAAAGCCAAGTCCAAAAATCACTAAATCTCGGAACTTTAATGTTCGTTTTAATTCTGGCTCACTTGATGTAATGGGTAAAACATCCAATAATTCTTTTGATTCCACTGAAAACACCTCCATAAAAAAAGTAAGCTTCAAACATAAGAACTGTTTTTTATAGAAAGCTGTCTATTACCATTTGATCATTCCGTTACAATTGAAACATTTCAGGATATCCATTTTTAATCTGTCTTACCAAAAATGCGGTACGATTTAAGAAACTTACTCAATTGCAATAATCCCAATATCATGTAGAAGCTAAGTGATACATTTATTTAGGAGGTTTTACTTGCTAACTCAATTTTCTTGTTTCTCATTTTGATGTTTTTACTCTCCCCTTCTTTCTATTATTCTTACTTAAGTGATTAAATAAGATATATTTATAGTACATTATCTTTTTTAAAAAATTATTGTAAAAAACGGAACATTCAGATATACTTCCATCTCCATTTTATTAAGTGGTCACATACACTCTAGTAATTTAAAACAGCCCTAATCCAGTATTTAACTATTTGGGCTATAAAAAAGATTAAATCGTCTAGAAATCTTGCTTATCATATTAAAATGGATACTCAAGGTTATCCTTTTGGATAGAAACCCATTTAGTCGTAGTAAACTCCGCAACGACCCATTCATATCCAAAACGCCCAATACCGCTTTGTTTAATACCACCGAAAGGTACATTTCCCTCCAAAACTTGTGGTATATCGTTTACATGCGTTGTACCTGATTCAATCTTAAGAGCTAACCTTTCACCTTTTTCTAAGTCACTAGTTACTATAGAAGAAGATAAGCCATATTCAGTGTCATTGGCAAAACGAATCGCTTCCTCATCACTTTCAGCTCGAATGATTTGTGCAACTGGTCCAAAAATTTCAGATGTTGCAAGGCTTGAATAATTAGGGACATTAACAAAAACAAATGGCGAAATAACATTACCTGTTCGTTGGCCCTCCAGAGCAATCTTTAATCCATCTTCTTTTGCCTTATTGACTAGCCCCATAATTTTATCTGCTTGTTTTTCATTAATGACAGGTCCAATAACCGTGTTAGGATCTTTAGGATCGCCTACTGTTAAACCCTTTACCTTTTCTACAAATTTACTAACAAACTCATCATAAATATCGTTTTGAACGATGATACGATTTGTAATAGCACAGATTTGACCACTATGAAGGAATTTTCCAAAGATAGCTATTTTAACAGCTTGTTCAACATCAGCATCACCTAGTACAACTAAAGGATTATTTCCTCCAAGTTCTAATGCCATTTGTTTAAATGTACCACCAGTTACTTTTGCAATATGTTTACCAACACCAGTTGATCCTGTAAAACTAATAAACGAGGAGTTAGGATTTAATAAGAATTCATCTTCAGATTCTTGTAGATCAGTTAAAATAGAGTTGAACACTCCAGCAGGAAGTCCTGCTTCTTCAAAAGCCTTCGCAAAAACCTGTCCACCTACTATCCCAACTTGCAGATCAGGCTTATGAACAACGCTATTCCCAAGAGCAATTGCAGGGAAAATCGTTCTTGTCGCCATGTTGAAAGGGAAGTTAAAAGGTGTGATTGAAGTAATAACACCTAAAGGCAATCTATATACACGGTTAATCTTACCTGGTGTAACAGATGAATAATCTTTTGGTGAGTATATTTCATCAACCATATTAATAGCATCTTTTATATCACTAAGACCAAATCCAAACTCAACTTGAGCTTTAAGCAATGTTCCACCTGTTTCACGTGTAATTAATTCCAATATATTCTCACTATTTTTCTCCAAGTAATCTAATGCTTTCATTAAAACTTCTCTTCTTTGTTCTGGAGTAGATTTAGCCCATTCCTTTTGTGCTGATTTTGCTTTATTATAAGCATCTTTTATTTGTTCTAAATTAGCTAACTCTACTGTTGTAATGGTTGAATGATCATAAGGATCTTTGATTGAATAATTCCTCCCGCTGCCACCTTCTACCCATACACCATCAATAAAGCTTTTGCTCATTTTATTTATCCATTCAAAGCAGTTTGCATCTAATACCTGATTCTGTGTCATTTGAAAGCCCCTTTCTAAAATGAGAATCTTTTCACCTTGGAAGATTTTATATTTCAGTATTCTTAACAGTATGTAAATCATATTGTAAGCGTTATCTTTATTGAAATTAATGTAAAAAACGGAACACTCAGAATAGAAGGATTGTCACTACTAACTCAACCATGAGAAAACGAGATAATTTCTACAAATAAAAGCTATTTATGTGTTGGGATTTAAATGAAATAAAGCGATTCTCTTATCTAAAAAATGATTATTTCTTAAAATAGCAATCTCATTTAGTAGTATATGTTTTTATATCTAATATCAAGAGAACCCTGACATAATGACGAGATAAAGGATGTCAATTTGGAACTAAAATGGTAAATTCCATCTTGATTCCCCCTCATAATCTATGCGAGTTTATGTAATATGGAAAAATGGATATGTTAATATATCTATAAGGATTGAAAAATTAAATAAAAAAGAGGCTGAGAAAATTCCTCATCAGCCCTCTTAACATGTTTCAAGTAAACGATTATGTGAACGATTTTTTTCGAATTTTTAAAAATGACTTCTGCATATTGCATTAATTCTCTTAACTTTTGCAAATTGCTCAAAGTATGTTTTTGCTTATGCTTTACTTCTTCATCCGTTAACTGTTTTCTAGCTACTGACTTTCCTGTAGGGTTCTTTTCTAAAAGATTGTTGTTTTTTAGTAGTTTTTTAAGCAAAAAACTATTTTAGGTTGATTGGAGCGGAAGTACGAGACTCCTGCGGGTGTAGCTGGACAGGTGAGACCACGACAGGCGTTTACGCAGAGGAGGCTCACCGCCCGCCCCTCGGAAAGCGAGCATCTGGAGCAGAAATCAACCACTCCTCACTACAAAGTAATTGCAAAAAGGTTTGCTAAAACAGCCTAATTTTAAAAAAACCACATCCCTAAAAAAGGGACGTGGTTTGACACGTTCTTCTTTCTTTGGAAACAGCAACTAACTTTAATTCAATACTTTTCAAATAACGGTACAAAATAGTTAAGGACATGGTGAAATACCATGTCCTTTTAAAATTTGATCTAATTTGATTTCTTTTTTTATTATTTCTTCAGCATTCTAACTAAATAAAAAAACTCGGTAGATTTAATTTCGAGCCAGCGTTTTGTAACTCCTCTTTTTCATTACTCACAGGTTCTTCTTCTTTCTTTTTCTCTATACCCATTCATCATTTTGAAATGAAATAAACTTTATTGAACACTCACTACTGTTTTTTCTGCTAAGGGTAATAGACGCATTTTGATGTCTTCCCTATTTACATGCTTTTGCGAAACACCTGATTCTATTGCAGCGTCAGCAACGGCAGCCGCTACATATGCGGCCACTCTGCTGTCAAATGGATCTGGAATGACATAATCGCTATGTAGGTCCTGCTCATCAATTAATCCAGCAATCGCATAAACAGCTGCAAGCTTCATTTCTTCATTAATTTCTTTTGCGTGAACATCTAAAGCTCCCCGAAAAATACCAGGGAATGCAAGTACATTATTGACCTGGTTAGGAAAATCAGAACGTCCTGTTCCTACTACCAGGGCTCCCGACTCTTTTGCCTCCTGGGGCATAATTTCCGGTACAGGATTTGCCATTGCAAAAATGATTGAATTATGATTCATAGAACGAACCATTTCTTTCGTAATAGCACCTGCTGCTGAGACTCCTACAAATACATCTGCTCCCACAAGTGCATCTGCTAATAAACCTTGTTTTTGTTCTCTATTGGTAATACGAGCCATTTCCTCTTTAAATGGATTCATTCCCACAGAGCGACCTTCATAAATGATTCCTTTTGTATCACATAAAATGGCATCTTTTACACCCATTTGAAGAAGTAGCTTAACAATTGCCACACCTGCAGCACCTGCTCCATTTACGACAACACTGATATCTTCAATTCTTTTATCAGCTAATTTTAAAGAGTTCATTAACCCCGCAGCTGTTACAATGGCTGTGCCATGCTGGTCATCGTGAAAAATCGGAATCTGACAAGCTTTTCGTAAGCGATCCTCAATTTCAAAACAATGTGGAGCCGCAATATCCTCTAAATTAACTCCACCAAACGTTGGCTCCAATAATTTGACAACTTCAACAATTTTATCTGGATCAGTTGTATCTAGACAAATAGGGAAGGCATCCACATCAGCAAATGACTTGAATAACAATGATTTACCTTCCATTACAGGCATTGCGGCTTTCGGTCCAATATTACCAAGGCCAAGTACAGCTGATCCGTCTGTGACAACCGCAACTAGATTCCCCTTCATTGTATAGTCATATACTTTGTTTTCATCTTCATGTATTTCTATGCAAGGCTCTGCTACCCCTGGTGAATAAGCTAGACTTAAATCTTTTGCATTACGTACAGCAACTTTTGAGTGGACACCGAGCTTTCCTTGATTTTCCTTGTGCATCTTTAATGCTTCTTCACGTAAAGTGGACATCTTTTTTGACTCCTTTTGTTAGTGTAATAGATTATGATTTATTTAAAAGAGATAAGGAATCTTTGTACAGTATGGACCTTATTTTAAGGCAAAATGACTAAATTGCTATTTCCCTTTTATATCACGTACAGATCTTAAACAATTGCTTTTGAAAGATTATTATCATTAAAATAAATTATTTCCGAAAGAACCTTGTTACTCCCTTGTATATTCTCGTACGTTTCCCGGGCTTCTCTTTCAGTTTCAAATTCATACATTGTCATGTTAGCCTTTGAATAGTGAATAATGATCCACACTATGAATTCCTCCTAAAGATATCGTTTCATCATTTTCATAAAGATAGATAAGTAATTTATTCTAAACGTATCGCATGTACTCGAATTATCATCCTACGTTTAACTTCCGGCACCTTAGACAAAACCATTACAAGATTGTAGGTCCCATGGCTGATTTGTTGTTAAAAATGCAGCTAATTCTTTACTTTTTTGTTTTCTTTCTTTACGGATTCTTGCTCTCTCTGGTGCAGTTTCATGTAACTTTTTTTCTTCCTCTGATTCGGGAATCACCTGTGGAACGCGTGTTGGCCTTTTCTGTTCATCAAGAGCAACAAAAGTTAAGAGGGCAGTCGCTGCCATTTTACGTTTACCGCTTTTTAAGTCCTCTGCGATAATTTTCACAAAAACTTCCATCGATGATGTTCCTGTCCAAGTTACATATGATTCGAAACAGACTGAATCTTTCGGCTGAACAGGATGTAAAAAATCAACTGAATCTGTTGAAGCCGTTACACATTCTCTCCGGCTATGACGTGCTGCGGAAATGGAAGCGATTTGGTCCACATCACTCATTAATTTTCCGCCAAATAATGTATTGTGATTATTTACATCATTTGGGAATACACGACTTGTTCGTATCACTCGTGACTCTTTGCAATATTTTGCTTCCATACATACATCCCCTTAAAACATATCAATCTATTGACGCTACGTTGTTTACCCCATTCATGACCTGGATTGCTTCGAAAACTTAATTTAGCTTCTCTATTAGATCAAGCGCTCCTTACAGAGAAGCTAAATCAATAAATCATTTTATTTAAATTTTATCCTTCTATTAATAAAGATTCTGGATCCTCCAACAGCTCTTTTATCATAGCTAGGAAGCTAACAGCTTCTTTGCCATCGACAATGCGATGATCATAAGAAAGAGCAATATACATCATTGGACGGTTTTCTATTCGATCATTATCGATAGCGATCGGTCTTGTTTGAATTTTATGCATACCGAGAATACCTACCTGCGGAGCGTTTAAAATCGGCGTTGACATTAAAGATCCAAATACGCCGCCATTTGTAATGGTAAATGTACCACCTTGTAAATCTTTTAATGACAGGGCATTGTCTCGTGCTTTTTTGCCGAGATCGCTAATATCTCTTTCAATTTCAGCGAAACTTTTTTGATTTGCATCACGCACAACCGGTACAACCAATCCCTCTGGAGCTGCTACTGCGATTCCAATATCATAAAATTTCTTGATGACAAGCTCATCCCCTTGAATTTCGGCATTCAAAAGCGGGTATTTCTTTAAAGCTGCTACAACGGCTTTCGTAAAGAACGACATGAATCCTAGACGAACATCATGTTTTTCAAAAAAGGCATCTTTACGTTTTTTGCGCAGATCCATAATAGCCGTCATATCGACTTCGTTAAATGTCGTTAACATCGCAGCAGTATGCTGGACTTCAACGAGACGTTTGGCAATGGTTTGACGACGGCGGGACATTTTTATGCGTTCCATCGGTTTGTCGTTCTCGTGATCTACCTGTTTAGCGGATGGCTTGGAACTTGTCTTTTCCGATTGTGGCTCTTCTTTTGTAACAGGTATCTGCGTGTGTGCTTTCACATCGTGCGGTCTAATTCTGCCAAGTGGATCACTGCTGACTACTTGACGTAAATCAATTCCTAGTTCTCTTGCTAATTTTCTTGCTGACGGTGAAGCAATCGGTTGGGCTGCTTTTGGAATTTCTGGTGCTGGCGGGGTACTCGCATGCTGCACCGCTTCTTTTTCCGATTTTTCCGGAGCTGCTGGAACAGCTTGTACTTCACCTTCAGCAACATTGTCTTCTAAAATGGCGATTACATCTCCTACTTCTACTGTATCTCCAGGCTCTTTTAGTACTTTTGTTACGACACCTGAGTATTCTGTGTTTACTTCTAAATTGACTTTGTCTGTTTCCAATTCTACTACACTTTCACCTTTGGTCACTTTATCACCAATCGTAACGAGCCATTCTAAAATGGTTCCCTCTGTAATGGATTCTGCTAGATCTGGTACTTTGATTTCAATCATGTTACTTCTCCTCCCGTGCCTTTATCTCTTCATTAATTTAATAAATGTGCTAATCAGTTTGTGCTTATGAATGTTAGTTTATAGCAACCATACTCCTTGTTTATCTGTATCTACTAAACTATCAATTTTCAATGTTTGATGGACAATGCGTTCTTGTTCTTTCTTATGAACTAGCGGGTCACCACCTGCAGGACTGGAACGATCCGGACGTCCAATGTACCCTACTTTTAAGCTTCCAGAAGCGAGCTCAAATAGGATAGGGGCGATATAATGCCATGATCCCATATTCTTTGGTTCTTCCTGCACCCAGACCATTTCTTCTAAGTGTGGATATCGCTGCAGTATTGCTTTCACTTCATCTTTCGGAAATGGATACAATTGTTCGATACGTATAATGTGTATCTCATCCAGGCTTCTAGCTTCTTTCGTTGCTTCAATGTGGGCAGCCAAATCAATTGCCATTTTACCTGTTGTTAATACTAGACGCTTCACTTTGTTCACCTTAGTACCTAGCTGCGGCTGTTCCACTACCATTTGAAAATGACCTTCACTAAGCTCTGTACCAACAGAAGCAGTCAGTGGATGTCGCAGCAAACTTTTCGGCGTCATAATGACTAATGGTCGAACAAACTCGGATCCTAAAATAGCGGCCTGACGACGTAAAATATGAAAATATTGCGCTGAACTTGTCACGTTCGCAATTGTCCAGTTATTTTCAGCTGCCAATTGTAAAAACCGTTCCTTACGAGCACTCGAATGTTCCGGTCCTTGCCCTTCATAACCATGAGGCAATAAGAGGACGAGACCTGATTTTTGCCCCCATTTCGCTCTTCCTGCGGAAATGAATTGATCAAAGTACGGTTGGGCGGTGTTGGCAAAGTCACCGTATTGCCCTTCCCAAATCACAAGTGTTTCAGGTGCAAACACATTATAGCCATATTCAAAACCAATCACTCCCGCTTCAGAAAGAGGGCTGTTGTGAACTGCAAACGAAGCCCGTGCTTGTGGGATACGGTGCAAAGGTGAAAAGGTTTCGTTTGTGCTGGAGTCATGCAGTACGATGTGACGCTGTGCAAACGTTCCACGCTCCGAATCCTGACCAGTTAGACGAATCGGCGTGCCTTCTTTTAGCATCGCTGCGAATGCCAAAGCTTCCGCTAACGCCCATTCTACCTTTCCGTTCTGTTCCAAGGCATTTTCACGACGTTCCAAAATTCGCTTTAATTTTGGATATACATAAAAACCGTCTGGCCATTTCAGTAAATCCTTATTTAATTCACGAAGGGTATCAATGTGAACCTTCGTCGCAATACTTGGAATTCCTTTGGCAATAACTCCTGGTACCATTACCTCTGCGAGAGGTTCCTCTTGCTTCTTCTCAGACGCTTTTTCATACTCGGCTTGCAAAGTATCTTGCACACTGCTATAGATTTGTTGTATTTCTTCTTGATTGAGAGTGCCATTTGCTTTTAATTGATCAGCATATAATTCTCTTACGGTTGGATGTTTTGTTACTTTTTTGTACACCTGCGGCTGGGTGACCGCCGGATCATCCATTTCATTATGGCCAAATCGCCGATATCCAACTAAATCAATCAAAAAGTCTTTTTTGAAGCGTACCCGGTATTGATAGGCAAGATAGATGGCTTCTAGACATGCTTCTGGATCATCGGCATTCACATGTACAACTGGAATTTCGTATCCTTTCGCAAGGTCACTCGCATATCTTGTGAAACGGGAATCATGACTGTCTGTCGTAAAACCTACCATGTTGTTGGCGATAATATGGATAGTTCCACCTGTTCGATATCCTCTTAATCCCCCTAAATTCAAGGTTTCTGCTACAATTCCCTGACCAGGAAACGCCGCGTCTCCATGGACTAAAATTGCAAACGCTTTTGAAGTATCCTGTCTAGGGTAGCCGGTGTGATGGCGTTCTTCTTGAGCGGCTCTAGCAAATCCCTCTACAACCGGATCAACAAATTCAAGATGGCTAGGGTTATTCGCTAACGTAATACGGGTACGAACAGCACCGGAACCTTTCATGAATCGATCTCTTCCTAAATGATATTTCACATCTCCGGTCCATCCCTCACTAATATCGAGCAAATCTCCTGATGGCCCTTGTGGTTTTGCGGAGGAGTGCTGAAATTCAGAGAAAATCTTATGATAAGGTTTTTCTAATACATGAGCTAGGACACTTAAACGACCACGGTGAGCCATTCCAATCATGACATTGCGTACGCCATCCGCTGCACCTTCACGAACCGCATTCTCGAGCATCGGTACTAGCATGTCGACTCCTTCTATAGAGAATCGTTTTTGACCGACAAACGTTTTGTGTAAAAACTGTTCAAATCCTTCAACATCTGCCAGCCTCTTTAATAGGCTTTTACGTTCTTCCTTTGATCGTTCACGTATTAAAGAACCGTTTTCCACCATCGTAGTTAACCAAGTTCTTTCTTCCATATTGTGTACATGACCGAACTCGTAGGCCAAAGAGCCCGTGTAGACATTCTTTAATTTGTTCACTGCATCAAGTGCGTTGTGAATCCCCTTTGGAACATCTGTCCATACCAACTCAACTGGAATCGCTTTCAAATCATCTTCACTTAAGCCATATTGTTCAGGAGATAGTATAGGGTCATCATTTTCATTATTTTCTAACGGGTTAATTCGCGCGGCTAAATGTCCATATGAACGAATGTCATCAAGTAGTTTTACTGTTTTTATGATTTTTTTCGTACCTGCCAGATCGTTAGGAACAGGACTTGAACTTTCTACACTATGTTGAAATTGATTTTCTTCAACGAATATAGGAGGACCCCAACTTACAAAAAGCTCCTTTAATTCTGGATTAACGGTGTCAGCATCATTTACATACAACTCATATTGTTCCATTACATAGCCAAGGTTTGGACCATGAAAATTTCTCCAAGGATTTTGTTGATTTTTCTGTATTGTCAATTACAATACCCCCATTGTTTCGTTACTTCTTAATATTTTGTATTGCATGATTAGATAAATAAGTATTAATTGCTTACGGATAAGGATAATGTAATAATTGAAATAAATAAAATAGTGAAAAATTATATATAAATATAAAAAAAATATATATCGCAAGGATTTGGGGAATAATGGATTATCGTGATTGGGAAATATTGAAGGTTCTTTATAGCCAAAAAAATATAACAAAAGCAGCCAGGCTTTTATTTATTACTCAACCCGCATTAACAAACCGTTTAAAGCATATGCAGGAAGAACTGGGTATTAAAATCGTAACCCGTGAAAGCAGAGGAGTTCATTTTACTCCTCAAGGAGAATATCTTGTCCATTGTGCTGAGGAGGCCCTTTCTCATTATCAAAAAGTCAAAGAAAATGTTCGCAATATGAGTAATATTTCTAGTAATGAAGTTGTAGGGACATTAAAATTGGGCGTATCAAACTTTTTTGCCAATTATGAACTTCCTTATATTTTGAAATTATTTAAAATGCAATATCCCCATGTTGAATTTAAAGTGATTACAGGATGGAGCAGAGACGTCACTCAACTGATACACAATAAAGATGTTCATATCAGCTTTATTCGAGGAGACTATGGTTGGAGAGGATTATTGAAACACCTATTATTTGAAGAAACAATATGTATTACATCAAAGGAAGAAATAGATATGACAGAACTCCCCCATCTTCCAAAAATCGAATATAGAGGGGATTACTTATTAAAATCAATAGAAGATCATTGGTGGGCTGAAAACTATGCGGAAGAACCCTTTATTAGTATAGCAGTCGACCAAGTTGATACCTGTAAGGAAATGGTTATCAATGGCTTAGGATATGGGATCTTGTCCAGCAGGGTACTTGCAGGAATAGATGATTTATATAAAATAGATTTAACTGATCAAAATGGAGATCCTATACTGCGAAGAACGTGGATGTATTACCATGAGGAATCTCTAGAATGGAATGTCGTTAAGGCCTTCGTCAATTTTATCGAAAATTTCGATTGGAAAGAGAAATGAATGATTGGTTCTGATAAAAAACTACTATTTAACAAAGGGAAAGATGAAAAATTCACCTTTCCCTTTGTTAATTTTGCACTTTATTCTTACACTTCTGTTGTCTGGAAAAACTGTGGTAAATGCTCCTTATGTGCTTCTAGCATTTCATCTAAAATCACTTTACCTACTTTATCAGATGGAACAAGCGGATTTATTGTCATAGCCAGTAAAGCTGTATCGTAGTTACCAGTAACAGCTGCCTCCGCAGCTACACGTTCAAATGATTTAATTTGTTGCACTAGACCTCTTACAGCAACTGGTAAATCTCCATTTATGATTGGTTTTGGTCCTTCTTTCGTGATGACACAACTTACTTCCACAGCTGAACCATAAGGGATGCTAGCGATTGCACCATTATTAATTGTGTTAACAGGCTGAATATCCCGTTTATCGTTATAAATAGAAGAAATTAATCGAACGGCAGCATCACTGTAATACGCTCCCCCACGTTCCTCTAACTGAGGTGGTTTAATTGATAAATTAGAGTCTTTGTACAACTCAAATAATTCTTCTTCTAATTTTTTTACGACTTCTGCTCTTGTTTTGCCTTCTTTAAAGTTTTTCATCTCTTTTTCTAGCATTTCATCACTCTTATAATAGTAGAGGTGATATGGACAAGTTAGGACATTTAATGCGCGAATAAATTCCGCCTCCCACCCTTGCCCTTCTATGTTTTTAACAAAGCTGCTGTTCTCTGGATTAGATAACAGTTCTATTACTCTCTCTTTAACACTTACACCGTCCAGATACACATCTAATCCATATACCATATGATTTAAACCAGCGAAATCAATTCGAATACGAGAATGGTCAACATCTAATAGTTTTGCTACTCCCATCTCAATTCCAATCGGAACATTACATAAACCAACAATTTTCTTGTGGTCCGTATAGCGAAGAACAGCTTCAGTCACCATACCTGCTGGATTTGTAAAGTTAATCAACCAAGCGTCTGGACATAGTTCTTTCATATCTTTTACAATATCCAAAATGACTGGTATCGTACGCAGTCCCTTAAAAAGTCCACCTGGTCCATTTGTCTCTTGACCTAATACCCCATGACTTAAAGGAATTCTTTCATCTTTAGCACGAGCATCCAGTAAACCTACGCGAAATTGTGTCGTTACAAAATCTGCATCCTTCAATGCCTCTTTCCTATCTAAGGTTAGATGAACCTCGATTGGAAGTCCTGCCTTTTCAATCATTCTTTTTGCAAGGTTCCCTACGATCTCTAACTTTTCCTTCCCTGCTTCTATATCAACTAACCATAATTCCCTTACAGGCAGTTCATCATATCTTTTAATAAAACCTTCTACTAATTCAGGAGTATAACTTGAACCTCCGCCAATCGTTGCGATCTTAATTCCCTTATTCATGGATCATTCCTCCTAAAAAATAACTTATTTACACAGCCTATTATAGAGAAGGAAAAGGGAATTCGACATAGTTTTGAAAGCGTTAGATTTGTTTTTCACTTAAAGGTATTTGTTTCTTAAAAGTAACACTGTGTTTCTCTTTTGAAGTATAATAACAAAAGAAAGTTCACACGAAGGGAGAAAAGGATTTTGTTTACGAATGAAGTAATTGCAACATTCAATGACCTTGAGATGCTCATTTACAAATATGTTATGCAACATAAAGAGAAAGTCATTTATATGCGTATACGGGATCTTGCTGATGAGGCTCATGTTTCCACATCAACAATCATGCGGTTCTGCAGGAAATTAAATTGTGAAGGCTTTTCAGAATTTAAGGTAAAACTGAAGCTAGCAATGGATGAAAAGAGGGACACCCCGATCAAAAGCGGCCAGCATGTGGTAGCGGAGTTTTTAGAGCGCACTCAAAATGAAAATTTCACTTCTAAATTAGAGGATGCTGCAGATGCCATTTCTAAAGCAAATCATGTATATTTTATCGGGATCGGCAGTTCGGGTACTCTTGCTGAATACGGTGCTAGATACTTTTCAAGCCTAGGTACGTTTTCTACATACTTAAAAGATTGGTATACGCCTATTCACGCCAACTTAAATAATAGCATTACGATTGCTTTATCCGTTTCGGGAGAAAATCAGTTTACCATATCTCACATTCATCAGTTGAAAGATAAAAACAGTAAGATTCTAAGTATTACAAACAATGGACAGTCTACAATAGCCAAAATTTCTGACAAAAATGTATCCTACTATGTGTCGGAGGAATTTTTTGAAACTTCAAATATTACCACACAAATTCCAGTTATTTTTATTTTAGAGGAATTAGCAAGAAGGGTGTATGAAAAGAGTAGAAAGAGTGATTGACTTGGAGTAAGCCTCAAAAATAAACAAATTACTTGTCATTGCTAATAAAAAATAGAAGAAAAGGAAAAATGATAAAGTAGGAAGAATTTTTCAAGCTATCTTATAAAAGAAACTAAAACCTATGAAAACAGCAGTTGCTTTAGACCGTTATATCGTTTAAATTTTTTCCGTATAATTTTTCACATCATAGTTAGAGAAACTAAACAGGGAACGAAATCCGTTCCCTGTTTGACTACATGACTAACCCTATTTAAAGTTTTTTACTTAGTGAATTTTAGTTTAAAATCACCATTATATGGAATATGTTCAACGGTAATAGTTATGTCATTACCATCTTTGTCTTTACCGTTTCTTTTATAAGTGAATTTATTTTCATTTAGTTCTGTTAGTTCGAGAACTGCACCATACTTCATTCCTTGTGAAACATGAGCTCTTAACTTATTTCCATATACAACATCGAAATAGCCGTAATCACCGCGGCTTTCACCAGTTATGGCATCAAAAAATTCATATTTATTGGTTTTATCATCATATCTTGCCAGACCTAAATAATTTGAATTATAGCTTGATACATCATTGCCGTTTTCATCTAATGCCACTGTTCCTTGCCATAGGGTGCTGGATAAAATTTTATCCCCATCAAAATTTGTAACTACTTCACCTGTGTAAGTTTCCAAAGTCTTATTTGGTTCAGTAAAGGCAAGTTCTGTTTCTTTATAAGGAATATGATCAACGAATACCTCTACGTCGTTACCATTCGCATCTTTACCCATTCTTTTATAGGTGAACATATCTTTATTTAGTTCTGTTATTTCGACAACAGCTTGGTAACCCATTGATTCTGAAATTAATACCCTAATTTTCCCATCATTGGTAATAAAGAAAGTTCCTTTATCGCCGCGGCTTTCTTTTGTCGTTTTATCAAAGAATTCATATCTCGATGTTTCATCATCATATTTTGCAAGACCAATAAGATTTGCGTTCTCTTTTGTTAAGTCATTATTATCTTTATCATAAACCTTTGTACCTTGCCAATTTGTGTTACTTAGAATACTAGCCAATTCCTGTCCTTTGGTTAACTTATTTTCTTTTTTAGTCTCTTTAACAGTTTGTTCCTGCTTCTGTTCACTTTGTTTGGCTTGTGTTGTACTACATCCTGTAATGACTAATGTTAACCCTAAGAAAGATGATAATATTATTGCTTTTTTGTTCATTTTGTTTCCTCCTCATTTTTAATGTAGTGCAGTTTATATTAATTTCTAGTAGTATTACGGTTCTGTTTTTAACGATTGAGTTGATTCTGGTTATTTTGCTCCTGCTTTTAAAAACATTTATTCAATGTCTTTAAGTCCTTTTTTACGTGCATGTTGTAGAGGAGTCACATTATTTTGATCAGGGATGTTGACATCTGCACCGTGATCAATCAGTAAATTCACGGTTTGCTGCTGTTTTTCATCTCCATCATTTAAAATAATTGCTTCCAATAAAGCCGTCCAACCAAGGTCATTTACATGGTTAATATCAATATCAGTATTGGTTAGAAGCTCTTCGATAACATCGACATATCCATGCTCTGAAGCAGGGATTAAAGCGGTCCCTCCATACCTATTAGTCAATGCTGGGTCGGCACCTGCTTCAATCGTTAGTTTTAGGATCTCGATATAACCTTCTGCACCAGCATACAAGAAGGGGTTATTTTCTATGTTATCCTGGATATTGACGTCTGCACCTGCTTCAATTAGGATTTTTGCAGTCTCAACATCATTGTTATAAGTCGCAATCATAGCAGCAGTTCGCCCTTCTGAATCCTGTGTATTAATATCTGCACCTTCCTTAATCAATCTGCTTACTAGTTCTGTTTCTTGACGTTCCGCAGCTTGAATAAGCTGTTGATTCAAATCTATTTCTAGTACCTCTTCTTGATTTTTTTGTTCTCCTTCGCTATCTGAAACACAACCCTGAAGAATGAAAATACATCCAAGGACGATTGTCAGCCATCTCCACATGAGATTCCCAACCTAACGATATTTATGATTTTTTTGTTATTATAATTGTAAAAGTTAAGCAAAGATTCCCCTTTTTTATATACATTCCGACAATACTTATTCTTTATATTTGAGCTTCCAAGTAATATTCCCCCTCCTATCTACTTAGTTATTTCGTCCGTCTAAAATGATATTAATACTTAATGTTAAACTGCCTCTAAACTAATTCTTAAAAAAAGATAAACTTATTAGAAAAATTTTTTAATATAAATAAAAAAACCCCGTCACATTAGTGACGGGCCAAAACATACTATTTAAACATTAAATCGATATCCGGCTCCCCAGACGGTTTCCAAGAATTTCGGATTTGCAGGATCTCTTTCAATTTTCCCACGTAATTTTCTGATATGAACTGTCACAGTTGAAACATCTGCAGCTGATTCTAACCCCCAAATATTTTCATAAAGCTGCTCTTTGCTCAATACTTGATTTGGATGCATCACAAAAAAGACAAACAAATCGAATTCCTTTGTAGTAAATGGAACTTCTTCTCCGTTAATATGAACTTTGCGTGCTGACTTATCAATCGACATTCCATGAACGAAAATTGTATTTGTTTTAGCTTGGCTTCCTGCTAAACGTTCATAACGCGCTAAATGTGCTTTCACTCGAGCAACCATTTCACTGGGACTAAAAGGCTTTGTTATATAATCATCTGCTCCTAACCCGAGACCACGAATTTTATCGATATCCTCCTTTTTGGCAGACACAAGCATAATAGGAATATTTTTGACAGCGCGTATTTGTTTACATATCTCAAATCCATTTACTCCTGGAAGCATAATGTCCAAAATAATTAAATCATAATGATTTTGAAGGGCCAGTTGGAGCCCTTTATCACCAGAATGTTGAATATCAACACTAAAATGATTAATTTCCAAATAATCTCTTTGCAATTCTGCAATACTAACTTCGTCTTCAATAAGTAATATCTTTTTCACATTAGCTCACCCTTCATTAAGGAAAAGAAGACATCTGTACCTTTTCCTAGCTCACTAGTTGCCCAAATATCCCCTCCATGCTCCTCGATAATTTGTTTTGCGATTGCAAGTCCTAATCCACTTCCACCTGTTTGAGAATTTCTAGATTTTTCAGCTCGGTAAAAACGTTTAAAAATGTATGGCAAAGCAGATGGTTCAATTCCATAGCCATTATCTGTAACTTGTACAACCACATCAAATAGTCCTTCATGCAGAGAAATGGAAATGTACTTTTTATCTTTATTCATATACTTCACACAATTACTAATGAGGTTTGCCAATACGCGTCTTAATTTCTCTCTATCTGCTGTTACATTTATCGGTTTAGACAAAAGATGAAGTTCAATCTGTATCCCTTTTTGAAGTAAATCCAAATGAAGTTCTTCTACATAGTCTCGCATATATTCAACCAGGTCGATCGTTTCAAAAGAGAATGGCTCTTTCTTTAAATCCAGTTTTGAAAATAAAAACAGTTCATCAATCAATAAATCCATATCTCTTGCTTTTGAATAAATAGTTGTTAAATATTTCTCCATTTTTTCCGGGGTGTTTGCTACACCGTCCTTTATGCCCTCAACATATCCAATAATAGAAGTAATGGGTGTCTTCAAATCATGAGATATATTAGAGAGAAGTTCTTTTCGATTTTCTTCATACTGAATCTGGAGATTGACGGACTCTTTTAATTTTATTCTCATTTCCTCAAACGCTCTATTTAATTGTCCGATTTCATCATTAGAAGTAGTTTTGATCTCAAAGCTTAAATCTCCTGATTTTATCCGCTCTGCACCTTCTTTAAGAATTGAGATAGGCTTGATGATGCTTCTTGAAACTAAATAGTTCAACATTCCAATAATCATGATAAACAGAATGAGCAATAGACCGAATAAAATTGGAAACAACTCTCGGGACAACTCTGCATAGGAACTTACCTTTCTCAATACAAAAATACTTCCTTCACTTTTATCTGAAAAATAAAAGTCAAACTTCACATATGTGAAAAAAAAGTCATCAATTTTTATTGTATCTCGCGTATTGATGTTCGTTTCTTCAAACCCTGGAAGTGACTTAACCAATGCTTGCTGATCAAGTGTTGGGGAAACATACTCAATATTCATATCTTTTCTAACGACAATTTCGATATCCTTATGTTCAATCTTCTTCAACTGTTCATCGTTTAGAAGCTGTTCAGGATTATTTTTAGCCAAAAGCTTTAAATCAAGAAACACACTTTCCTCTACTGTAGTCAAAGGTTTTTGAACATAAGATTTTTTGTAAAAATACTCGATAGATTTTATATCACCTGTTATCGCAAAAATAAGTAAAAACCCAGCTGCTAATAATAAAGTGATAGAAATAAGGATTACTCCAACGTAGGACAACAGAAACCTCGTTTTAATTGACATTATTTATTCACCCCAGCTTATTTCTTTCACTCACACTTAATAGAATTTTCACCTTTTAATGAGCTTATTTTTGATTACAAACGATCAAAGCCACACGGTTATCGATATTTTTTCTAAGAAACTAAAAGAACCATATCACACAATCCTTAAAACTTTCTAAAATATGTATGAAAAATTCCTAAACATCTAAAATAAAACGTGACTTCAATTAGGAAGTTTTCCTTTCTACCTAATAAATAGATAGCAATGCTTTTTTTGATGTTTACAGACAATTATCTCTCACCTATCCACTTTGGTTCTCTTGAAACGAGGCGGATAAAAATCCCCCTATATAAACGTTATCAATACGTATATCTTTTGGATCTGCATTTCACTTTGTTTTATGTATGAGCTTAGTGTTTTTGTTTATAATTCCACTTACGCAGAAAAATAAGTGCCTTTTCAAAAACAAAAATACCTCCCAATTATATTAGAAGGTATTACTGAAAGCCATGAAACTTTAATTTCTACTGATATGATTATTTTATCAACTATAATAAAATCACAATAGAGCTGCATTAGTAATGTAGCTCTTTGTAATTTCCTAGTTGATTAATTTTTAGAGGTATAGATTACTTGAGTTCCTGCAATTAGATCATGTATAGATCGTTTATCTTTTCTTAATCCTATCATAAATGCACTAATAATGAATGCAGTTCCAAGTGTTACACCATAAACAAGCGATGCTAAAATGTATCGTTTCAATGTTGTACCAATTCCTACTTTTTTGCCATCTGTACGTACAATTTTAATACCTACCACTCTTTTACCAACTGTAAAACCTGACCAT
Source organism: Metabacillus sediminilitoris (assembly GCF_009720625.1). Lineage (NCBI taxonomy): Bacteria > Bacillati > Bacillota > Bacilli > Caryophanales > Bacillaceae > Metabacillus > Metabacillus sediminilitoris. The sequence continues at coordinate 1,122,422 of NZ_CP046266.1, read as the reverse complement.
ATCACAGGGATAATAAGATAATATAAAAAATTAATGCTATTTACAAATATTTCTGTTGCAATGTCAGATACACCTAGTAACATGCAAATAAGATAAAGTGGTGTAAGTAATAATCCATCAATAATAATTGAACCTAAACGAATCCAAAATCCTGCTGCTTTGTGTCCATTCATGTTGTTTATTCTACCTTTCTAATAGTATTTGTTCATATTTTAATATTTTTCCTTACAATTGCATACAGGAATAATATAACACATGCCCTCTCCACCGGAATTAAATGGAATCTCTATATGAAATGACTTCAAATCTACTAAGGATCGAGTACGAAAAGGAGCCAACTTGCTTAAAGAATGCGCCCTATTGTTGAATTATCAAAGTGCCGACCAATGTCGGATCCCTTTCAAGATTCGTAATGTTGAAAGTTTCAAGGAGTTTCTTATCTTTTATAAGACATGAGCTCTTCCGGAGACCTTTGTTACAATACAACATGGTGACATACTAATATAAAGCTAAAGGAATAAGAAAAGCTCTTAACTAAAATCATGGGAAGGGAGCAAATAAAATGGTAACCATTATCTGTGATCTTTGTAATGCATACAATTATTGAACAATTTGAGGATGAAAAAGTATCAACTTTATATGGTCAGTGTAGTTGCAGTAATAAGACAAAGGAAAATGAAAGTAACTAACGAATTCTATGCTTACAAATGATAAACATTAATAGAATTTAAAATTCCCTAATTTGGAATCGCTCTCAATTATTTTTATCTTCTTTAGTAATGCTTTACTAAAAAAGCTACAATCCATTAGTTTAAGGAATTGTAGCTTTTTTAACTATTCTTAAATATTACCAAAGTTATTAGTAGAATATATCCCCTTACTTTTATCGATTGGATTATTATGAAACACTAGAAACAGTATGATTACTGCATCTAGCGTTTACTATTTCCGATGATCCGAGAGGGAATTGGATTCTATTTCATTGCAAAAAAACTAGCTTTCGAGTTCTAAGACTTGAAAGCTAGTTTAGCTGCTGTAAATCATGTTAGGTTAAGCAATCTCTTATTTACCTCATAATAGTTTTGATAAATTTATCAATCGTTTTGTATTTTCTTCAGAGATTGATTTTCCACTTTGAGCTTTTAATTGATTTTCAAAAGCATTTAGTTGACCATTCATCGCCTGAAGATTACCCTTTGCTGCAGATTCTTTCGCAGCTTGAAGCTTTTTCACTAGTGATTCAGCGACCCCTTCTTTTGTGACTAGAGCTTCTGTTAATCGACCTAAACTATCAAAGTCAACAGTCACTGTAAATTGGATTTCAGCGTTCGCTGTATTACCTGCATTGTCTGTCGCTGTAGCAGTGATTTTATTTATTCCTAACTCAAATTCATAAGCTGGTCCTGCAACATTTTTGCATTCTTTTGAAGCAATCCCAGACAGCTCATCGCTTATACTACAAGTGATCTTAATAAACGAATCAACCGAATACGTTTCTTGATGACCCGTAAATTCTATCACTGGTGCAGTCGTATCAAGAGTAATCTTTTGTTGGTATGACTCGCTGATGTTTCCGGCATGGTCTTTAAATTCAACAAATACTGTTTTCTCTCCATCTCCAGCTGGCAATGTTAATTCTTTTGATGTTTGATATTCCTCCCACTCACTCCACTCTTTTGCATCAGTTGAATAGCGCATCTGACTAACTCCGCTTATATCATCCTTCGCTTCTAGAGATAAAGTGACAGTTGAATCATTTGTATACTTTGCTCCATCATTAATCATAAATTGTCCTACTGGTGGTGTAGAATCTTGTTGTTTCTCTACTGTGACAACACTAACAGCCATTAATCCGCCATCAACTGTTGTTGCACTGATTTTTGCAGTCCCTTCTTTCAGGGCAGTTACTTTCCCGTTTTCATCAACAGTCGCTACTTCTTCATTATTACTAGACCATACAACAGCTTTATTGACTGTGTCATTAGGTGCAACTGTTGCACTTAGCTTTCCTGTTTGCCCCTCTGACAACTTCAATGTTTCCTGATCAAGTGTTACACTTGTTGGATGTTGTACAGGACTTGGGACTTTAACTGCTGGAACATTTGCAAGTATTGCTTCATGCTCAGCTTTTGTAACAGGGATTACTGTTCCATGACGCGGACGTGCTGGTAAGTCATAGTCTTCAGACATTTTCCATTCACCTGACTGCAAATCGGTTGTTTCAAAAGGAACATATCCTCTGCCGCCAAACTCATCAATAAACATATACCATTTTTCTTCAGTATTCGATTTGAAGATGGTTGGCCCTTCACCTGCACCAATTGAGCCTTTACCAATCCCCTCTTTAATAAGCTTGAAGTTAGGATCAAGTACAGAATCTCCTACCTCTTGGAAAATAAATTTACCGTTTGGTGAAGAAGCAGTATTGTTTCTTTCATCCTTTGATAATCGATAAACTTTATCGTAATGTTCAATCATCGTTGTATCAATGACTGAGTATCCACGATCAATATATACTTCAGGTTCTGTAAATGTATAGAAATCTCTTGTTTTACTGTACATCATTTTGTTATAAGTTGATCCACTATGTTCTTCATTATCATATAACTTAGAAGCCCAGAAAACGACATACTCTCCTGTCGTATCATCGTAAAAGATTTCAGGTGCCCACGTATTTCCTGCTTCTTTTGGTGCAACTTCGACCATTCTTTGCTCAGACCAATTAATCATATCAGTGGATTCCCAAACCATAATCGATCTGCTTCCAGATCTTTGTGCTCGATCCCAGTTCCAATCTCCATTTATTTTTAAATCTGTCGCAATTAAATAGAATTTATCACCTTCTGGTGAGCGCATGATAAACGGATCTCTAAGTCCTTTTTCACCTAAATCAGAAGTGATGGCAGGAGCTCCATTGTTTAACTCATTCCATTTAAGTGGATTGTTGCCTTCACTTAATGCGAAATAAATTTGTTCCCCATTGGTGTAGCCTTCACCTGTAAAGTAACTGAAGACGTAACCTTCATACTTTTCTTTTTTCGGCATTTCTTTGATATTTGCTAAAAATGCCTTTGTAATTGTTTCGTTATTTAATTTGATCGTTGCTGTTAACTTAACTTTTGTATTTCCTTCGCCATATGCAGGACGTTTTACCTCCCCGGTAGAGGTAATGATCTTTGAATCACTTGATTTCCATGTAATCGTTGACCCGTTTTCTCCGGATGTCGGCAATGTTAAATTTCCGCGAACATCATCAATGTTATAAACCTTCAATAGTTCTGCATCTGTTTTTACTGCGACAGAATCGTGTGGTTTCTTTACTACGGTTACTGTAAATTCTTTTGTTGCCTCGTTCTTTCCGTCTGAAACAGTTGCTGTAATCGTTACTGTTTTGTTTCCTTCTTCATATGCAGGTCTAGTAACCTTTCCTTCATTTGAAATGATGTCCTTATGATTTGATTCCCAGGTGATAGAAGTTCCGTTTGCTCCTGTCTTAGGGAATGTTAAATCTAATGTGATTTGATCTTTGTTTTCGTTCTTATTAATAATAGTTGAGTAGTCTAATTGTTTGATCGCATTTTGAAGGAGCAATCCATCCATTTTAGCAATTTTTTCATCCGCTTTTTCTTTTAATTTACTTACTTCCGAATCTGTTAATGCACCATCATAAACTTCAAAATCGGCAATCATCCCGCCAAAGTATGGATCACTAGAATAGAATGATCTTCCGATAAATCCACTTCTGCCATTTTCATTGTTTATTTGTGCTAATGTATACCCATTTGTAGGTCCAGTTGCTACTTCAACACCATCAATATACAATTTCACTGTTTTATCTTCACCAGACATAACGGCTGTGACCAATTTCCATTCATTTGACTTTAGTGGTCCTGTTGTTGCATTTGCTCCGGCCTCATTATTCCAACTTGTTATTCCAAGACCGACTCGAGCAGAACGGTCACCTGAATTGCGTTTTGGTGTTGTGAAAAGATATTTATTATTGTCCTGACCTAAAGCAAAAATCCATTCAGCCTCATTCTTGCCATCCCAATTAACTAAAGATGAAACAGTTACACTTTCTAAACCGTTTAAGACACCTTGAGGCATTTCAATATAGGAGCTTGTAGAGCCACCTTTAAAGTTGATAGCACCAGCTTCTTCTCCTTTAATGACTTCAGCGTTTTGCGGGTTTACAAACTTTCCATCAAAATTACCTGTCTGATCGACCACTTTCGTGTCTTCAATTTTATTCATATCATAATCAAGAATTAACTTTGTTTCGTTTGGCTCCTCAACTGGAGGTGTAGAAATCTCTTCATCTGCTAAATTAGCAATTTCTTCAGTGTTAAGAGCTCTGTTGTAAATTTTAAAATCATCAAATTTCCCTTTAAAAAGACTGTGATTTTCGTTGCTAGACTTACCTAAATAGTTCATTGTTGTTTCTAATAGCATTCTCGGCTCTACATTATAGGTTGTGTTCCTTGACACTTCTTTTCCATCAACATATAAAACAGCATCAAATCCTTCAATTGTCATGGCTACATGATGCCAATTTGCAGTAGAAAGCATTGGCGCTCTCACAGCATATTTATAGGAACTTCCTAAAAGAGAATGTTGATTTGCAAATTTTTCGGTGAAAGGTGTAACGATCGCAAATTCCAAGTTACCTGAATCACCCTGTGTACTTAAATACATCGTATTGCGATTTGCTGCTCTTCCAGTATTAGAAGAAAAATCAAAAATTCGTTGGTTTGCTTGATTTCCCTCTACTTTAACCCAAGTAGACATTGTCATACTTTCTAGATTAAGGTCTTTAATTGTATTTTTTGGTAATTCAACATATCCGGTACTTCCATCTAATTCTACTGCACCTGATGATTGACCAACTGTGTCATTTGAATCAATCTTAGACCCACCGACTAATTTTGCATCAAAACCATTTTTTGAAACATCTTTTACAGTTGTACCATCAATATCCTCTTCGTCAAATGTATAATGAACGACTGGTTCCTCAGATTGTTCTGGTGAAGGCATGCCATATTTTTCTTGAAGAGCATTATATTCTTCACTAGTGATTGGAATAACGGTTCCATGCCTTGGTCCTGGTGGCAGCGCATATTCAGATTCAGGAAGCAAATTGTTGGCAAATTGTGATCCATCCTCTAAATCTGTAGACCAACGAACATGATATGGCCAAGAATCTAAGAACATATACCATTTATCATGATGGATATCTTTAAAGATTGTTTGCCCTTCATTGTTTCCTTGGTGACCGATAAGTCCTTTGTTTCCATCTTTTGTACCTGAAATTACATCATATTGAAACCCATTTTCCTGGATTCCATCTTTATCTTGGAAGATATCTGTTGCTTTCTCGTAATATACTCTGTAATTCACTTCAGATTTTGTAAATCGATAAAATGTTTTATTATCTTGAACAAAACTTGTATCGATTGTAGGGAAGCCTTCATCAATAAACACTTTTGGTTCTGAGAAAGTATGGAAATCCCTAGTTGTTGCGTAATACATGACATTATACTGTCCTGCTGGTCTTCCATTAGGGTAATTACCATATGTTTCTGCATCTTTCATCGAAGATGCCCAGAATACAACATATTCACCAGTTTTTTCGTCATAAATAGCTTCAGGTGCCCAAGTGTTCCCACCCGTTTTAGGAGCAACTTCTACCATTCGCTGTTCGCTCCAATTCACAAGATCGTCTGACTCCCAAATCATAAGCGAATGACTTCCAGTGATTTGCGCTTGATCAAAATTCGTGCTTTCACCCATTTTTAAGTCAGTTGCTAACATATAAAATTTATCTCCTTCAGGAGAACGGATGACAAATGGATCTCTAAGCCCTTTTTCACCCATATTCGATTGAAGAACGGATTGACCATTATTTAATGCTCGCCATTTCAATGGATCTTCTGCTGTAGCGAAAGAAATCTCTTCTCCGCCTTCGTACTCTCCAGTGAAATAGGAGAAGAAATATGCATCATAAGTCAATTTGCCAGGATCTTTTATGACGTTAAGATTGAATTCTTTTTTCGTTTCAGCGTTTCCTTTAGAAATTTTTGCTGTTAATGTAACCTTTGTATCTGCTTCAGGTCTTGTTACCCAGCCGAGCACTTTAGCATTTTCAGCTGCCTCTGCAGACCCTTTAACAATTTCTGGATTTGAGGATTCCCAAGTGATGGAACTTCCTTCTTTACCTGATACTGGTAAGCTTAAATTTCCTTTCACGTTATCTGTGTTATTAACTGTTATGTTCGACGCATCCAGCTCTACGATTTGATCATCGGAATACTCTTTTAAAACGGTTACATTAAATTGTTTCTTTGCTGTAAGTCCTTCATAGGATAAAGTTGCTGTTAATTCAACGACTGCATCCGATTCTGTTTTATCAGGACGAGTAACTTTTCCATCAGTTGCTACGACTTCCGTGTTACTTGAACTCCAAGTAATATTTACTCCATGCTTGCCTTTTGTAGGAAGTGCGAGATTATTCGTTATTTTATCAGTGCTTTCATCACCGCTATCTAAATAGTCAGCAATATCAAGAGATTCTGAAGCATCATTTATAACAAGCTGATTGATTTTATCAATTTTATTAGATGTTTCTGTATATACATCAGTAACTTGTTCTTGTGATAATGCACCATTATATACTCGGAAATCACCTATCATCCCTTTAAAGAAAGGATCATTTTTAAAGATTGATTTTCCGATAAAACCTGAAAAACCTGCTGATGGATCAATAATCTCCGATAACTTTTTACCGCCTGCTGATCCTGTTGCTACCTTATTTCCATTTACATATAGTGTCATCGTATTTGATTTTTCGGAAAAAACAACAGTTGCTACTTCCCATTTTCCAGCTGTCATTGACGATGTCGCTTTGACTAATGTTTCATTTCTCCACCCTGCTTTGGAAATCCCTGTTGCTGCTACATTTCCTGAACCATGGCGTGGTGTAACGAAGAAATATTTATTACCATTTTCAGCATCATCTGTTACTGCTCCTAAACCAAAAATCCACCGGTTTGCTCCGTCATTATTCCAATTCACAAGTGCTGAAACGGTTACTTCTTGTAAACCAGTTAATAAATCTGAGCCATCTTCACTTTTTGGGATTTCAATATATCCGCTTTTTGATGTTGAACTTCCTCCATTAAAAGAAACATATCCAACTTCATCATTATGAATGAATTGGCCATTTTCTGGATTTTTGAATGCACCATCAAATGCTATATCATTTCCTGAAACATCCTTTATCGTGATTTGATCACCATTTTTCACACTCGTTTTCATATCATAATGGAGAATCAACTCCGGAGTTGCGGGATCCTGCTCTTCTGCAAATGACACATTTGAAAATAAACCCGAAAAGGTTTGGAAGAGCATGATCGATAATAGAATGATCGATATTCTTTTTCTATTCTTCATTTTTTCACTCCCTAATTTTTTTGCTTTGTAAAACTTGCCTGTTGATTTCCGGTCCGGGAGCCCCTTCGGCACGAACACCTGTGGAATCTCCCTTTGACCCGAATTCCCCGCAGAAATCTCTCACCTTCTGCTCTAATCAACATCGTGAAAATCAACAATGAGTTTTAACATAGCTAGTTTTAAAGCTTAGTGTGCTGCTATAGATGATTGATTTGTTTTACTTCTAGCTACTATTACGCGCTGTAACACGATAAACAATAATAATAATGCTCCAATTGCAATTTTTGTCCACCATGAACTTAATGTTCCTTCAAAGACGATTACTGTTTGGATAATACCTAAAATTAGGACTCCAACAACACTGCCTGCTACATATCCTGCACCTCCTGTAAGCAATGTACCGCCAATTACAACAGCGGCTATCGTATCAAGCTCTAGACCGTTTGCATGAAGTCCATATCCTGATAACATATAGAAAGTGAAAATTAATCCAGCAAGAGATGAACAAAATCCACTAACTGTATAGATCATAATTTTTGTTTTCCCTACAGGTAATCCCATTAATAATGCAGATTGTTCACTTCCACCTAATGCATAAACATTACGCCCAAACTTTGAAAAATGAGCAACAAAAATAGCCGCAATAACCACTAGCATTGCTATGATTACACTGATAGAAATAAAGTTCCCACCACCAACTGGAATTCGGGTACTTGCCATAAAGCTGAAAAATTCATTATTGATCGTAATTGATTCAACACTAATGAGATAACATAGCCCTCTCGCTAGAAACATTCCTGCAAGTGTGACGATAAATGGTTGTAAATTGAAGTAATGAATAAAGCAGCCCATACAGAAACCAAGTACTGTACCAACAAGTAAACTTAATGGAATAACAAGGACTGGAGAAAGCCCTGTATTCATTGTGAGACTAGCGGCTACCATACTTGTTAATGCAATGATGGAACCAACTGAGAGATCAATCCCCCCTGATAAAATAACAAATGTCATTCCCACTGCTACAACGATCAAGAATGCGTTATCAATAAACAAATTCAAAAAAACTTGTGTTGAAAAAAATCCAGTATATCTAAGTGAGCCAAAAATAAACATCATGATAAACAATCCAATTGTTGCTGCTAAAGGGAGATGTTTTGAATCTAACTGTAATCTTTTTGTCATGATACGGATACTCCCTCCCTTTTCTTTTCTGTTTTTTTCACTTCAAATGCACCAAATACTTTCTTTCTGAATTCAGGTGATTGCAATAGACAAACAAGTAATACAACAAGTGCTTTTACAACAAGATTTATTTCTGGAGCAATTCCAATCGAATAAATCGTAGTAGTTAAACTTTGAATGATAAGGGCGCCTATGACAGTTCCCATCAAGTAAAATCTGCCACCATTCAGTGATGTTCCTCCTATTACCACAGCTAGAATAGCATCCAGCTCATACCATAGCCCAGCATTGTTTCCATCTGCACTAGCAACATTCGAACTTAAGAGCAAGCCTCCGATCCCTGCACATAATCCAGAAAACACATAAACCATTAATAAAATATTTTTTGAATTTATTCCTGAAAGACGGCTTGCTTCTGGGTTCGTACCGACAGATTCAATAAATAGGCCCATTGCTGTTTTTCTAGTTAAGAGTGAAGCAACTACCAACACAGTTGCTACGATAAAGATAGAAAAAGGCAGCATTAAGAGGTGCCCACCACCGATGAACGTATAAGGATCATAATATACTGTCATAATCTGACCATCTGTGATTAATTGTGCTATCCCACGACCGGCTACCATGAGGATTAATGTTGCAACAATTGGTTGAACCCCAATTCTTGAAACTAGTACACCATTCCATAAACCAGATAAGATAGAGATCCCAATAACGAATCCAATTGCAGTAAATAGTGGTACTAAACTATCTCCACTAGCACTACTTACTGTCATAGCACCTACTGCACCCGCCATTGCTATGACCGAACCAACTCCGAGATCAACTCCTTTTGTTGCAATGACAAGAGTCATCCCAATCGAAACCAATAACAATGGTGCCCCTCTATTAAGAATGTCTATTAGACTGCCAGTTAAATAGCCATTTTTCACTTCAATCGTAAAGAAATTTTTATCAAAGAAAAGATTGATTAATAGAATGAGTACTAATATGACTATTGGCCAAAATAATTTTGATTTCATCATCACGTCATCCCTCCAGCCATTGCCTTCATTATGTCTTTTTGTGTAATTTGCTGGTCATTCTCTATTTCGGAAACTTTCTTATGATCTCGTAGAACTGCAATTTTACGGCAAGTCCGTAACACTTCTTCTATTTCAGAAGAAACAAATAAAATTGACATACCTTCTTTACTTAATGAAAGCATTAATTTTTGAATTTCCGCCTTAGCTCCAACATCAATTCCTCTTGTAGGTTCATCTAGAATTAATAATTTAGGATTTGTAATCAACCATCTTGCAAGCAAAACCTTTTGTTGATTTCCACCACTTAAATTTTTAATTAATTGCTCAGGATTTGGCGGGTTGATGTTCAATAGCTTGATATATTCATCTGCAATTTCAATTTGCCTTTTCTTAGGAATATACTTAAACCATCCTTGTATACCTTGCATGGCTAGTATCATATTTTCTCGAATGGTTAGGTCTGCAATAATTCCTTCTGTTTTTCGATTCTCAGAACAAAAAGCGATTCCATTGGAGATAGCTTGTTTAGGGGAAGCAAGATTCGTTTTACTCCCATTTATCTTGATTTCACCCGTATCAGCCTTATCTGCACCAAACATCAATCTTGCTAATTCAGTTCTGCCTGAACCAAGGAGTCCAGCAAGACCTACAATTTCACCTTCATGAATATCAATATCAAAAGGTGCAATTTTGCCCTTTTTCGAGATGTTTTTCCCTTGCAAAAATAGCTTTTTCTTTTCAAATGCCTTCCTACTCGTTCCACTTTCTGTTCTTTTAAGCTCGTTTAGATCTTTGCCAATCATCTTAGAGACTAATTCAAGCCTCTCAATTTCATTTGTCTTATATTCACCAATCCATGTACCATTACGTAAGACCGTTAGCCGATCTGTTATTTCATAGATTTGGTCAAGGAAGTGACTGACAAAAACAATTGCTAAGCCTTCTTGCTTTAATTTTCGAATCACATTAAATAATTGATTAACCTCATTTTGATCAAGGCTTGATGTTGGTTCATCCAAAATCAGTACTTTTGCTGATACTTTAAGGGAACGTGCAATCGCTATCATTTGCTGGATTGCTACAGAATAGGATGACAACAGCTTCGTCACATCAATGTCCAAATTTAACCTTGTTTTTAATAACTCTTTTGCCTGACGAGTCATTTCTTTCCAATCGAGTCGGCCTCTTTTCATCACCTCTCGACCAATAAAGATATTTTCAACGACAGATAAATTTGTACATAAATTCACTTCTTGGTATACTGTGCTAATGCCTAAGTTTTGTGCTTCAAGTGGATTTGTAACTCGAATGGATTTACCTTCTAAAGTGACAGAACCCACATCAAACGTATAAACACCTGTCAAAACTTTAATTAATGTGGACTTCCCTGCACCATTCTCTCCCATCAATGCATGAACCTCGCCAGGGTAAAGTTTTAGCTGAACATTTGATAAAGCTTTAACTCCTGGGAACTCCTTTGTTATTCCTTCCATTATAAGTACCGGAGTCTGTTTCTTCACACTTTCCTCCTCCTAACAATCTCTTAAATTAATAGCCACTAGGAAGTAAATAGTAAGGGATCCTACTAAATCTAGTGGCTAAGGTTTGTGGTTTTCTATTCTTGATTAATATTCACGAGTTGGTAATAGCTCCTCAGCTTGATCCATTGTATACATACTTTCTTCAACAGCTACACGTTTTGGAATCTCTTCACCAGCCAAATATGCCTCAATTAAGTCGACCATTTGCGGACCAAACATAGGGTTACATTCAACTGTCACGTTCATTTTGCCTGCTGCCATTGCTTCAAACGCACCTCTTACCGCATCCACTCCGATGATTTTAATGTCCTCACCTGGCTTTAAGCCATACTCCTCAATCGCTTGAATAGCACCAATGGCCATATCATCATTATGTGAATAGAGAACATCAATATTTTCTCCATCTGCTTTTAAGAACGCTTCCATTACTTCTTTTCCTTTTGCACGAGTAAAGTCACCTGTTTGAGATTTTGTGATTTTAAGATTTGGATGATCTGCAATCACTTCTTCAAACCCTTCTTTACGGTCAATCGCAGGTGCTGAACCTACTGTACCTTGAAGCTCAACGATATTAACATCACCTTCTGCATCAGCAGTTTCCTCTACTAACCAATTTGCTGCTTTTCTTCCTTCTTCCACAAAGTCTGAACCTAAGAATGTTACCCACAGTGAGTCATCTTTAATATCAACAGCACGGTCAGCGAGAAAGACTGGAATTCCTGCATCCTTTGCTTCTTGCAATACCGTTTCAAATCCTGTTTCGACAACTGGTGAGAAGACAATGGCATCTACCTTTTGTGCAATAAACGAACGGAGTGCCTTAATTTGATTTTCTTGTTTTTGTTGGGCATCTGAGAATTTCAATTCATGGCCAGCATCTTTAATGGCATCCTGCATTGACTTCGTATTAGCTGTTCGCCATTCACTCTCTGCACCAACTTGTGAAAAACCTATTACTAACTTATCACTAGACTTGGAATCTCCTGAACTAGCACCAGATCCAGTTTGCCCCCCTGTCCCTGATGAGCTACATGCTGATAATAAGAGCATGAGTGCCATAATCAGAAATAAAATCGTCTTTCCTTTTAATAAATTTTTCATAATATGAAGCCTCCCTTTTTCCCTCGATTCAAAAGATGATTAAATATTTTTTGAATTTGTATAATCTGATTATAAAGCGTTTACACACAAGAGGTGAATGGAATAACTTTCGAAAAAATTGTAAATTCGTTTAGTTCTTATTAATCTTAAAATTTATAAAACTAAAATTTCTTTTTAAAAATTGCACTATTTTTATCTAAAACATCTGAATTTGAAAAAAGAAGAAAAAAGTTCAGGATTCAAAACCCTGAACTTTTTTAATTTAATCCACCTTATTTGTTGTGCGTACCTGTTTAACTTATTTTAAGGATTATCTTTTTAGAAGATCTGCTAAAGATACTAATAGATTACTATCTTGTTCGTTAATAGATTTCCCGCTTTGAGCATTTAGTTGATTTTTATATGCATTTATTTGGCCATTCAATGCCTCTTTATTTTCCTTGGCTGCTGATGCTTTTGCCAATTGTAGTTTTTTCGTCAATGAATCTGCAATTCCTTGTTTTGTTACGAAAGCTTCTGTTAATCGACTTAAACTATCAAAATCAACAGTCACTGTAAATTGGATCTCTACTTTCGCTTTATTACCAGCTTTATCAATTGCTGAAGCAGTGACCTTATTTACTCCTACTTCAAAGCTATAGGCTGGTCCTTCCACACTTGGGCAATCTTTAGAAGCTACTCCTGACAACTCATCAACTATCTCGCAGGTAATGTTAATAGCCGAATCGATCGAGTAGGATTCCTGATGACCCGTAAATTGGATTTCAGGAGCAGTCGTATCAAGTATGATCTTTTGTTGATATATTTCGCTGACATTTCCAGCTTGATCTTTAAATTCAACAAATACGGCCTTCTCTCCATCTCCAGCTGGTAACGTCAATTCTTTTGATGTTGTATACTGCTCCCAATCTGTCCATTCTTTTCCGTCAGTTGAATAGCGCACTTGATGAACTCCGCTGCTGTTATCTGTAGCTTCAAGAGATAAGGTAACATTTGTGCCATTTGTGTACTCTGCGCCGGAATTAATTGTAAAGTGACCTTCTGGACTTTCTGTATCACCTTTCTCTACATAAACTGGCTCAGTTATCCCTTTTAACGTTGGTTTTACTTGTTTAATCGTACCATCTGCATTAAATTCCATCTTGTCAATGACAACTTCACGGTTAAATCCGTTACCATCAGGAATCGCATGTCGGGCATAAACAATATAATATTCATCGGTATTCGGTATATTTAATACAGAGTGATGACCAGGTCCTTTTATTCCTAGGCTCAAATCTTTACTAAGAATGACGCCTTTCTTCGTCCAAGGCCCCATTGGAGATGAACCTGTTGCATATGCAACCTGATAGTTCTCACTGCCTGTATCATCTTCTGACCACATTAAGTAATACATACCGTTTCGCTTAAATACAACAGGAGCCTCTCTAAAATTCGCAGGTGTCATATTAACTGGATCTTGAGCAAATGACACCATATCATCATTTAGCTTCGCGCCAAATAAATTTCCATTACCCCAATAGAAGTAATACTGTCCATCATCATCTTTAAATACATATGGGTCAATCGCTTGGCCAGGATATTTTCCAGTTGGCACTAATGGTTTGCCTAAAGCATCTTTAAATGGCCCTGTTGGAGATTTAGATGTTGCTACACCGATGTTGGCGTCTGCAGAGAAATAGTAGTAATACGTCCTATCTTTTTCTGTAATGGTAGGTGCCCAAGCACGGTTATCTGCCCACGTAACATCATCTGTTGCAAGATCTAAAATAACCCCTTCATCCTTCCAGTTAATTAAATCTTTTGAAGAAAACGCTTTAAATTGTGAGCCAGACCAACCATCAAAACCATCTGTAGTAGGATAAATATAGTATGTATCCCCAAAAACAGCGATTTGTGGATCTGCATAAAGTCCTTGCAATGTACCTGATGGATACATTCCCAGTTTCACAGTCCATTCCTGCTTGTTTCCATCCTTGTCCGTCACCGTATACGTAACAGGGTTTGTAAAATCTTGTGCTTCACCTGATGCTGGACTTACTGTAGAACCAGGTAAAAGAGTAATCGTTGGTGTTAAATTTGTTATATCTGATCCTTGCCCTTCTTTAACATAAACTGTAATTGTTTTAGATTTTTTATCAATTTCAACTTGACCTTTTTGACCAGGAACTTTGAAATTAGCAATCTCAGTCGGTTTGAAAGTCATTTCTAGAATTTCAGCTTCTGAGAGAGCACGATTATAAACCTTCACATTGTCGAAATATCCTTTAAAGTATTGATCTCCTGAATAGAGGGATTTCCCTAAGTATGCTGATAAATCTGCTCCTAAGTCTTTCATTGCCACTCTTACATCGTTATTTTCAGCTACAAGAATACCATCCTTATACATCTCCATACTTGTAGGTGTCAAAACAAGTTTGATATTCATCCACTTGCTTTTAATAGAAGGTGTATTCGTTTTAACCTCTTGCTCGCTAGACCAGCTGTTTACCGTAATGGCATTTCTTAATTCTGTATCACGTGTTCTTAAGAACATATATTTTTGGTCATTCTTACCTACTGTAAAGGTAAAGAAGTTTCCTGATACTGTTTCCGCTTTAACATCCATAGAAATGGATACTGTATCTCTTCCATCAAAGAAACCAGTTGGGAAAGCAGCAAATGTATTAGCTGTTCCGTCTAGATATAACACCTTTGAGTTCTTTTCTTCATCTGTCACGTATGTTGCGTTCCCATTTAATGTACCTTTATAGTCATTTTCTGAACCATCCTGAATAGAACCGTCAGTAGTTGTTTCGTCAAAGTTGTACTCAAGGATCGGCTCTTCTTGTTCTTCTTCATCCGGTGCTTCGACTACTTTGTTCCATTTTGCCATGACAGTTTCGTACTCTTCTTTCGTTATAGGTAAAACAGAACTATGTCTCTTTTTGTTAGAGCCCAATGAATAGCCCGAAGTTGTTAATTTAGTAAATTCACCACTTGATAGATCAGTCGTTAGTAACGGGAGATACCCTTTTCCTGTTGCATATTGATCAACCATTAAATTCCATTCTTCACTATCATTAAATTTAAAAATTAACGGTCCTTCTACATCATGTCCTGTTAATCCTGTTGAAGATTCTATTGTTCCAACCTTTGACCATGTGCCAAGAATTTGATCACTTTTTTCGATAGTAATTTGTCCATCACCTGAGTATCGGTAATACATATCATTATCTTCGATGATTGTTGTATCAATAATATGAGTATCACCTGGACGGTCAATAAACACTTTTGGTTCTGTAAAGGTATGGAAATCTCTAGTCTTTGCATAATAGATATTATGTGGTTCAAAAACACCTTGTTCATTATTAACCGTAGAAGCCCAAAATACAACATACTCACCTGTTTTTTCATCATAGAAAGCTTCAGGTGCCCATGCATCGCCAGCTTTAGAAGGAGCTACTTCAACCATCCTAGGCTCTGACCAGTTTACTAAATCAGTAGATTCCCAAACAATAAGAGATTTACTTCCAGCTGTTTGTGCTGCACCCCAACCTTTTCCATTCGCAATACGTAAGTCTGTTGCTATGATATAAAATTTGTCTCCCTCTGCTGAACGTAAAATATAGGGATCACGCACACCCTTTTCTCCTATATCAGATGTTAATACTGGATTACTGTCATTTAAGTCTTTCCAGTTTAAACCATCTGTACTACTAGCAAAATATATCTGTTCCCCTATATCATGTTCACCTGTAAAATGAGTCATCAAATATGAAGTAAAATTCTTTTTTTCTGGTTTAGCCTTAACCGTTAGGGTGATTTGCTTTGTATCACTTATTTCACCAGAAGTGATCGTTGCTGTTACTTTAACTTGTGTATCAGAGTCCTGTCTTGTTACAACTCCAGCCGGAATATAATCATAATTTTCATTTTCTTTTTTATTTACACTTACTACATCTGGACTGTCTGTTTCCCACGTGATTGTTGCTCCTTTATCGGAACTTGCAGGTAACGTAATATTGCCGCGGATGTCGTCTGCATTCGGAATGTCCAAGTTAGCTTTTGCTATTCCAACAATTTCCTCATCCGTTAAAGTTGCATTTTGTTTGATTTCTTCTGCAGATAATGCAAAGTTATACACTTTAAAATCAGCTAATTTTCCAGTAAATGCAGAATCTGGCTCATATAGTGATTTCCCAATAAATCCAATAAAATTTGCTGTAGGATCCACACCTTCTTTTAAAATGTCCAATACTGAATAGGTATGAGGTAGTGTTCCCACTGGTTCCCCATTAAGATAAAGGGATATTTCACCTTCTTTAAACGATGCTGTAAAGGTATTATATTCCCCTGAATTAATGGTTGCATTTTGGAAAAGAAGCTCCTTATCAGAGTTCTTAATCCCGAATCTAACAGTTCCATTCCCTTGTTTTGGATTTAAAAAGATATAATTTTTCACATTAGGCCAAACACCCGTTTTGTTGCCAAAACTGTAAAGCCAATGTGCAGCACTTGTACTTGTGCTAAATGTTGTTTCAATTGTGAAAGTTTCATCATCAATAATTCCTGAAGGTAATTTTACATATTTTGATTTATCTCCTGTAAAGTTTAATACCGAATCGCTTTGCTCTTGTATGAAATCTCCATCATTAAATCCAACATATTCTGCATCAAACCCATTGTTTGTCACATCTTTTAACTTTCCATTAGACTTTGACATATCATAGTGTGCAATCAAACTATTTTCCACACTATCAATCTCTTCTGCTTGGATCGCTTGTACTGGGAGTAGTGAAATTAGTATTACTAGTGACATAAATAGTGCTAACCACTTTTTTCTCTTCATAGCACTTTACCCTCCTTACTTATAACGATTAAAAATCTGTAAAGAACTTAATAATCGAATTCTGTCTATTACTCGTTAAAAACCTTTCTTTTTTATGGCAACAACTCCGTCACATAAGGAACTAACATTTAAATAGTTTTACGAATTTATCGTCCACCTCCTTTTAAGTAATCAGATATGTATAGTAAGAAATGGATGTATTTTTATAAGAATAATTTGAGTTCAACTAATCAAATTTTTTATTTAATTCTTTTATTGGGAAATGGTGTATTAATAGATGAAACAAACTAGTCCCTAACATAAGAATAGATAGCGTAGAAGCTGTTATTTTCCGGTAGAGCTTCATCTTTTTCATCCTTATATACTTTTATAAACAACAAAAAGCCACTAGTTTCATTCCTGTCTATGATTCCTAGTGACCTTTTTGTTTATTTCATTAATACTCACGAGTTGGTAATAGCTCCTTAGCTTGATCCATTGTATACATACTTTCTTCTACGGCTACTCGCTTCGGAATCTCTTCTCCAGCTAAATGTGCTTCAATTAATTCAACCATTTGCTGACCGAACATTGGGTTACATTCAACTGTTACGTTCATTTTACCTGCTGCCATCGCTTCAAATGCTCCTCTTACCGCATCTACACCGATGATTTTTATATCTTCACCTGGCTTTAAGCCATACTCTTCAATTGCTTGAATCGCACCAATGGCCATGTCATCATTATGAGCGTATAAAACATCAATGTTTTCTCCATCAGATTTTAAGAATGCTTCCATAACTTCTTTTCCTTTTGCACGTGTGAAGTCACCTGTTTGAGATTTTGTGATTTTAAGATTTGGATGATCTTTGATTACTTCTTCAAATCCTTCTTTTCGGTCAATCGCAGGTGCTGAGCCTACTGTACCTTGAAGCTCAACGATATTGACGTCACCTTCTACATCAGCAGTTTCTTCCACTAACCAATTTCCAGCTTTTCTTCCTTCTTCAACAAAGTCTGAACCTAAAAATGTTACCCAAAGCGAGTCATCTTTAATATCTACAGCACGGTCAGCAAGAAATACTGGAATTCCTGCATCCTTTGCTTCTTTTAAAACGGTTTCAAATCCTGTTTCAACAACTGGAGAGAACACAATTGCATCTACCTTTTGTGCAATGAACGAACGAATGGCCTTAATTTGATTTTCTTGCTTTTGTTGGGCATCTGAAAATTTTAATTCATGCCCCGCAGCTTTAATGGCATCCTGCATTGACTTTGTATTTGCTGTTCTCCATTCACTTTCTGCACCAACTTGTGAAAAACCTATTACTAACTTATCACTCGACTCAGAATCTCCTGAACTAGCACCTGATCCTGTTTGTCCCCCTGTACCTGATGAACTACACGCAGCCAATAAAAGCATGAGCGACATCATCAGGAAGATTACTGTTTTTCTCTTGAATAATTTTTTCATCATTAGATCCTCCCC
This sequence comes from Metabacillus sediminilitoris, assembly GCF_009720625.1. Taxonomy (NCBI): domain Bacteria; kingdom Bacillati; phylum Bacillota; class Bacilli; order Caryophanales; family Bacillaceae; genus Metabacillus; species Metabacillus sediminilitoris. The sequence continues at coordinate 1,103,828 of NZ_CP046266.1, read as the reverse complement.
CTTTCATTCTCAATTCAATGTTTTAGTAACATTCTTTGAATTGGAATAACCTAATTATAAAGCGTTTACATTTCCGGCGTGAATGGAATAACTTTCGAAAAAATTGTAAATTCCTTTAGTTTGTATATTGATTTTCTTTTATAAAACTATAAATTTTTTCAAAAAAGTGTAAAATATTTTTATCTACTTTTAACTCTTACTATAGTAAAATATGGCTAAGGAGGGAGATCATAATTGAAAGCGCATCCAATGTTCTCAGATCTACCATTACGAAAAAGATTAATTCTCGTTTTCATGGTCATTCTTTTATGGCTTGCAACAATTAACTGCGTACAAATCTATCTTTTCCTTGGGTATGTTCGTCAATATAACGCAATGATGGAAACGATTACATTGACGAATTCAATTAATGGTTCACTTAAGCAAAAACTAGATGAAGAAATTAGGGATATTGCTTATGGAAAAGTACTTTTTGAAAATGGTACTCAATATGTTCATCTTAACAATATGTATCAAAACTTAGATAAAATTGAACGGGATGATAAAAATGGCCAATTTACTAAGGAAATTTCAGAGGTTCGCCAAACATTAACTACTACGACTGAATATATTGACAAGCTTGGAGAGCAAATCGAAGGAAATGTACCTGCAGATACACGAAATATCACCTATGAATATATTACAATTCTTACAGACCTCATCGATGAAAAGGTTCAGTCACTCTTACAAAAGACCCTTTTAGTAAAAGGGGAATCACAGAATATCATTTCTACTAACTTAAAAAGAGACATATCAATTTATATCTGTGCATTTATTGCCGTTATCATAATCTCATTATTATTTGCAATATATATATCAGGAAGTTTTGTAAAACCTATTCGCAGTTTAGGACAAAAAACAAATGAAATTGCAGCAGGAAACTTAACAATAGGAGCAATAGCAAATCCTTCTAAAAATGAAATAGGAGAATTATGTCGTTCTTACAATCGTATGTTTCATAATTTAAAGGATATTATCATAAGTGTGAGAAATACAAATGATTTAGTTGTTTTAACTTCAAAGGATATTCACCAGAGTATTCTTGAAAACCGACTTGCTGGGGAAGAAGTTGCTGAAGCAACACAAACAATTTCAATCAATCTTCATAAACAAGATAAACTCATTCAAAAATCAGTTTCCACATTTGAACATTTACTTTTTAAATATAACGAAGTACTAGGAAAATCAAATAAAATAAACCTTCAATCAAATGAAACCTTACATATTACAAATAAAATAAGCAATGAACTTATTACCTTCCATCAGCAGCTTGAAAAAATAAGTCAAACTATACATCAAGTAAACAAAGATACAGAAGAGCTTCAGAAATTGTCAGGGGAAATGAATGAATATTTACGATTAATTAAGCTTGTTGCACGCGAGTCTAGTTTATTGTATCTCACTCTAAAAAATGACATGCATAAAAGTTCAGCAAATGAAAAGATAGAAAACGTATTAACACAAATAAAGGAAATTTCTGACGAAACAAACAAGGTTTCACAAGACTCCGATTACAAAATAAACCATATCTTGAGACTAACATCATCGATCAGAAAACAAAACTGTGAAACACTAGAGAATATTCAAGCTGGCAGATTAAAAAATGAGCAAATACAGAGTGAATTCCAAACTATTCGTTCAATTAGAAATAGACAGCAAGTTGAAATTGAAGGCATAAAGGAAGACATGCAAGAGGCATTTGATCAGATGCTTTCTGTTCGTCAAATGATCTCAGACATTGAGCAGAGCTCTCAAATTACGAATGCAGAAGTTTCTGGGATTGCAGCTATGGGAGAAGAACAACTAACTACTCTTGAGGAAGTTTCCGATGCATCTTATAAACTTGTAGAACGAATTCAAGAAATGAAAGATAATATTAGGCAGTTTAAAATATAATAACAAAACACATATAACAATTTACTTATTATACTACTGACAGGTTGGTTAGATTATGAAATTCAAAAAATGGGTTGTTTCAAGTTTACGTACAAAACTTTTAATAATGTTCCTTTTTTTAACGGTAATACCTCTCATCCTTGTTGGGGTGATTTCATATATGAAATCTTATAATATTGTTGCTCAAAAATCATATTCATTAGCTCAAATTCAAGTAGCACAACTACGCACAGAATTTGATGATGTTATTCAGGATATTAAAAGGTTTACCGAAATTGGGAAAAAGGATAGCACTGTTCAATTTTTAATTGACAAACAAAATACGGGTGAGGAATCAAAAAGTATTTTAGGAATGATAAAGCTTTACAGAGAAAGTTATCAATATAGTGATAGCATCATGAATATTAAAATTATTAGTCTTGATGGGAAAGCCGTTAGCGAAGACCGAGGGGTTCATCAATTAGAAGGTCAGGCACTTACTAAACCTCCATTTGTGAAACTACTTGATGAGCCATCTAAAACATTGATAGAACCAATCTATAAAAACAGTAATCCAGCACTTTCTATGACAAGTACAATCGTTTCGGATAATTCGAAAGAAGTCATTGGTTTCATTAATATTGTTATTAAAGCTTCCGTTTTTAAGGATATTCTTCACGAAGCTTCCTTAAGAACTTCCGATACAATTAAAATTGAATCTGAAACGGGTAATATTTTATTTTCACATCCACAATTTGCAAAGACTTCACCTATCTCAGATAGAAAACCAATAGAAGAAAACCACTCTGGCTATTTTACGAAAGGTGCAACATTTTTCGTCTTTGATACATCTGAATTGACTGGATGGAAATTCATTAGATACACACCTTTATTAGATATTACAAAAGAAGCAAATGAAATTAGAAGTCTAATTGTATTAACTGTAGGCTCAGTTTTAATTTTTACCATTGGATTATATTTCTTTATCACTTCAAGATTAATTCTTCCACTTAGTATATTAAAGGAGAAAATGAAACAAGCATCTCAAGGTGATCTTAATGTGCAGCTCGACAATAAAGGTACAGATGAGATTTCAGACCTAGGTGAAAATTTTAATAGCATGATTATGAAAATCAAGGCTCTACTTACGAAAAGTGTTAATGAACAAAAACAATTAAAAATTGCAGAATTACGCACTATGCAAGCCCAAATCAATCCCCACTTTCTATATAACTCACTTGAAACAATTATTTGGATGGCAGAAGCCAAAAAAAGTCAACAAGTAATTGAAATTACGAAGGCATTATCCCATTTTTTTAGAATTTCTTTAAGTAAAGGCAAAGATTTAATTCTTTTAGAAGATGAGATTGACCATATCCGAAATTACCTCACGATTCAAAAAATGAGATACCAAGATATCTTAGATGTAACTTTTCACTTAAATGAAGATATTTTACAATATGAAATTATAAAATTAACACTTCAGCCAATTGTTGAAAATGCTATATATCATGGCATAAAAAATAAACGCGGTAAGGGATTTGTCCGAATTAAAGGTGATTTTACTCCAGAAGGATATATTTCTATAGATGTTATAGATAACGGTATTGGAATTACAGAAGATAAGTTAAAAGATATTCGATTTCAATTATCTCAAGGGGTCCCTTTTGAAAAGAATCAAGGAGGATTTGGTATGGTAAATGTTCATCAGCGAATTCTCTTACACTATGGAAAGCCTTTTGGTTTAACAATCAATAGCTGGTATGGATCTGGCACTCGTGTTAGTTTAATCATTCCTGCAGAGAGGGGATATAAATGAAAAAAATATTTTTAGTAGATGATGAAATGGCTATCCGGGAAGGGATTGGGAAAAGCATTGATTGGAATCGTGAAGGGTTTATTTATTGTGGTGATGCTTCAGATGGCGAAATTGCCCTTCCTTTAATTGAAAAACACCAACCTGATATTGTTATTACAGATATTAAAATGCCTTTTATAGACGGATTGGAACTAAGTCGTATTCTTCGCGAAAAAATGCCTTCTTTAAAAATAATTATACTTAGTGGACATGATGAATTTGAATATGCAAGAGAAGCAATGCGCATCCAAGTTACTGAATATTGCCTAAAGCCTGTTAGTTCACAAGATTTACTTACTATATTAAAAAAAGTTTCCACAAAAATTGATGAGGAAGAAATAAACATTAAAAGATTAAGTGACTTAGAAAATCAAGTATTACAAAATAAATCTGCTTCTAGAGATAAATTTCTATATGAACTCTGTGAAGGATTGTACACTTTTTCAGAGGCAATTAAAGAAGCTTCAAATTTAAATATGAATCTTATCTCAAGTTATTATTATATCATCATTATAGAATGTACAATTGATTTAGATTCCATTAACTGGATAGAAGATGAATATGATTGTTTGCGATTTAGTAGAAAATTGAAAGAATCTATTTTTATTATGATGGGAGAATCAAAACAGACACTTGAACGGGAGTCAGAGATAATAAGACAGCGCTTGCTTGCACATGAAGAGCTACACCCTGAGAACCCACTAATTTTTGGAATCGGAAGAGTAGAAAGCCGTATTCAGGGTATTACCTTATCTTTCTCTGAAGCCGATGAAGAGAAAAGCTATTCAACTATTATTCATAAATATAGTTCGAAGGAAACTGAAATAGACATTGAGTCCAAAAAAGAAATGCAACATTTTAACCGAAGAGATTTAATAGACTTTCTAAAATTTGGACTATCAAGTGATATTTCTAGTTTTGCTCGTTCTTATTCATCTTATCTAGAAAAAGGAAATGTTCGATCTCCTTTTACAACGTATTATTTTTTAATGGACTTTACTATTACGATTTCACATTATTTAAAGGAATTAGAAATGGATAATCTTGAAGTTATGCAGGAAATTAATCAATTAGAAATGAAAGCAAGCTGGATTAGAAATTATCATGAAGTTCTAACCTATATCGAAGAAATGTTACACCTCGTTATTTCAACTAGAGATCGCTTTACTAGCAAATACTCTTCATCTGTTCAAATGGCGGTAGACTATATTAACGAAAATTTTTCTGACTCTCAATTATCTCTTCAAACTGTTGCAGATGCTGTAAATGTAAGCGCCTCCTATTTAAGTCATATGTTTAGTCAAGAAACAGGTAAAACATTAATTGAATATTTAACATACACCAGAATTGAGAGTGCAAAAGATCTTTTGAAGACAACAAATAATAAAACATATGAAATAGCCCATCAAGTTGGTTATAGTGATTCACATTATTTTTGCAGAACCTTCAAAAAAGTAACTGGATTGACAACAAAGCAATTTAAAAATCAGAAACAAGTTTTTTCAATTTAAGTAATGATTAGCTATTTTCAAACTCAAAAAAAGCTTCCACACTAATTTTGTAAGGAAGCTTTTTATCTTTATTAATGATTAATTCTCCAACATTTTATTTCTTTTTATATACATTAAGTTAATAATTTTTTTATCTAAATCTTGACTAAATTTTATGACATCTGGATCAGATATCCCTTTTTTCCTTGCTAACTCATACATATCGATACGATGGTTATCTATACAATTCATGATATGAATGACATTTGATTGATTCATAAATAATGTTCCCCCTATTTTTTATTATTTCTCCTATATAATAGCTTTCAAACTTTCCAATAAAACGATGATAATTTTTTTAACATTTTTCCTTTTTTACTGGAGCCATAGAGCATAAAGTACATCTAATCTATTCAACTCTCGTTGATATATTTCATATAATAAAACGTTTACAAGATAGTGTGAATAGAAAAATTTTTGGAAAAGTTGCAATTTTTTCTTGATTATTTACTATTAATACTAGGAATTCATTAGAAATTGGACTATTTTTAGCATTCTATTATTCCAAATAATAAAAACACGAAAAAGGCCAGTATTATGTAAAAACTACTGACCTTAGATTTCAATTTTACATTTTCGAATTAAATAAAACTGTATATTTCACTTTATTCTTCCCATCTTCAGACGTAACAGTTATAGCAGCCACTCCAGGTATTGAAGATGGTGTTTCAATTTGATAGGTTGCAAATAAATTATTTGTAATAACCTCAATAGTCGGGATTTCTTGATCTTTTTTCTTTACTTCGACACTATAATTTAAGGTATCCTTATCAAATCCTTCTAATAGCTTACCATTAATAAGTATCGTTTCTAATGTTGCATCACCACTTTGACCCGGAATATCATTTTCACCAATCCCTAATACTTCCATCTCAGAAATGGCTATACAAGTCCCTTCCCTTGCCTTCATTAATGCACGAATCTTTTTTGTTACTAATGGAGTAAAGTCAATTGTTAGGTCCTTATTCTGAACTTCTGTTTGTGTTCCTTCAATTTCTTTCCATTCTGTTCCATCCAAATATTCAAGTCGTAAAGATTTTGCTGGTCTTGTGCCCCCGTTGTCATCATAGAAGTTAAATTTTACTTGTGATACTGTTTCCTCTTTGTCAAATTCAATGGCAACCCAATCTTCTTCTCTCCAGTTATTTGGATCCCAGTTCGTCCATCTTGCACTAGAGATAATTCCATCATTGACATGCCTTGTGCTATCCCATTGTCCAGTAAAGGAAGCACTTACTTTAGGGTACTCATTGTCTGAACCGGCAGGATTTAATGCTAAATTTTGAAGTGCTGGTTCTGTCACCTGGACATTGGCAATTGCTTTAACGGGACTTTTCGAAATAGATCCTTTTACTGAGAACTTACCTAAATCTGCATATAGATTTGGATCAATTTCCTCCCAATCAACAGTTACATTTCCTGATGTACCAATTTGCAGTTTGGCTTTTACTTCACTCGGTAATATTGGGGCGTTACCTGGAGTTGTTTTTACCTTAATAGGTTCAATGCTTTCAATTTTACTGACTGTTATTGTTGCTACTGCTTTAATTGTTGTTCCCTCAACAGATCCTTCAACAGTAAAAATATTTTCCTTTGCATATAATTCAGGATCGATTTCTTCCCAAACTACTTTTTTCTGAACCTTTTCACCATTACCATAAATTGTAGTTACCTCTGAAGGTAATTCTGGTGCTGTCTTTTTCTTTGTAACAACAACATCAACTGGCTCTACTTTGGTGATACCAGAATTTACGACCTTCCATTGCTGGTGGTTACCAGCTGTTGGATTCCACACTCCAACTTTTGCTCCTTCTTCCTTAGATTCACCACCCACTTCTAGTAGATTTCCGTCTTGAACGTTTATGAAGGTGTATTCACCATTTCCATATGTTGACAGCATCCATTTTTGATTCGGTGAATCTTCATTGTTTTGAAGTATAACTGAACCATTCTCTACACCAAGTACACTTCCATTAGCATTATTAACAATTTTATAGATTTCTTTTGTGCTATTTCCATCTGTCATTTTTTGAATACTAAAGTTTTGACTTTCTTCATCACGAATATTTGTTTTTTGGACAATTGCTTTTCCATCTTGTCCAATATCAAGCACTTTACCACTGTTTTTATTGATGAATTTGTATTCTTCGTCATTATTCAAGAATAAGTTATCCTTATTCACGCCGGATACATCAGATACAACAAATGTTGTAATCGATTGTGGTTCAACTACTGCTGAGAGCTTTTTATCTGAGATCGTTACATCGGATTTTTGGACTAAATTATCTGTTTTTGATGTAACATATGGTGTTGCTTTTGCACTTGTTTTTACTGTTTCAAATCCTGACAAATCAAAGTTAATAGCTTTCTCTTCTGTCGTGGAATTCGTATAAACTACAACGACAGAATCTTTATCTTTGTTTACAGCGGCTAATGTGCTGCTGTTATTAGAATTAATCACTTGGTATCCTGGGCGAATAAATTTACTGTAATTTCCCATAGCATAGTATTTTTTATTTTTATAAATTTCTACGTTTCCGAAATTAGCTGGATTAAAATCTACTTGAATAAGTCCCCAGTTGCTATTTTCATGTTCTGGACTCATGTTAACCTCATCTTCAATTGCTTGCCAGAGCACCCATGCCTCTGATTCTAATTGCTGAATATCCGTGGTAATTCTCTGAGATAATGCAAGACCCGGTATAATATCTTCATGATTTTGTTCGGTACCTGCACTAAGATCTACTTCAGACATCCACAGTTTTTCACCTGCACCCTTTGCAATATCTCTTGCACCAATCTGCTGTGTAGGACCGTAAGTATGTACGTTTAACTGTCCAATATTATTTCTAGTTGTGTTATCATATTGCTCCCAATTTTGTCTGAACTTTTGAGGGTTTGTTTCATCCATAGCCGATACGGCTGTGTTAAGACCTTTTTCATCTAATTGTTTTTTTACTTCATTAATGATCTTAGCTTGTGAAGCTGGAGACCAGTTTGATCCTTCCTGTCTACCTTTTGCTCTCCAATATCCAGTATTAGGTTCATTTACAGGTGAAAGTGTTTTAAATTCAACATCCATTTTCTTTTGTAATTGGTCTACTACTGTTGTTAAATATGCTGCAAAATTTTCAAATTGATCTGGCTTAATATTGTCATCCCATGAATTCCAGTTACCTGATACATACCCGCTTTGAGTCATAAAATATGGTGGTGAGTTTGAAAATGCCTCAAATGTATCAGCACCTCTAGCTTTAGCTGCACTAACCCACCAACGTTGGTTAGCATCAGCTTCCCAATTCCAGTGCTCAGGATTTTCAGGGTCCCACCAATTTTTTTGCTCGGCCCATTCTTCCGTATTCCCCTCTGGTGGGGCATATTCAGCCGGACGATTCCAATAACCTGGGACAGCTCCACCTTTACGCATATATGGCTCTGTTTCAGGGGAATCTCCGCCGCCAATATTATAGCGAGCAATATTAAAACCCAGTCCGTCCTCACTGAATAGCTCATCAGCCAGCTCATTTCTAAGTTCATCTGGCCAACCACCTGTTACATTCGCAAACCAAACAAGTGCCGTTCCCCAACCATCAAATGGCTCATGTTGATAGCTTGGATCTAGTTTTATTGACTCTGAATTAGAAATCACTTTATTTCCTGTCTCCTCTGCTTTACTTATAGTGGGTAAAGCAGGTAAAATACTTCCTGTTATAAGGATTACAATTAAACAATAAACGATTAACTTTTTAACAACCCCTACTTGCAACATAAAATAAATTCCCCTTTCGTTATCTAAAATTCCCATTATTACTGATACATAGAAAAAGGTGGTTACTTTCCTATTTAGCTAAAAATCGATAAAACGTTCGTTAAATTCCTCTCGCTTACATTAAATTACTAATTTCTTTTTTCTCTATATTTTTAATTTCTTACTAAATCTATCACCCCCTTAAAGTGAGCGCTTCCAAAAAGAGTATTAAATTTACTCTGCAAAGAATAAAGAGAAAGAGTATCTATTTATGTAATATTTCTATTAATATTCGAAATCGATTTCTTTTTTAAAGCTCTGTTAAACTGACTGTTGATTTTCCACTCTAATCGTTTCTAGACGTTCGCTTTTCTCGGGCGTTCCGGGAGACTCATCGTGCCGTGCGCCTGTGAGGTCACCCTTTGACCCGCTTTTCCCGCAGGAGTCTCACACTTTCAGCTCCAATCAACATCTTTTCAAAACTACAATGAGCTTTAACATAATCCTTTTTATTAATAGTTCTTTATTATCTATATCGTAGAGCGTTTTCATTATTTAAGAAATAGAAATTCTTTTGAGAAAAGTATAATTTATTTCGTTCCCTATTAATCAAATAAACTATCTAAACAAGTTCTAAAAGAAGCTATTATTTCATTAATGTAAAAAAAATTAAGGAGATCAGAGATACTGTTGAATACGAGAATGTAAACCGGGGGCTTTTTATAATATAAGGCAGACTTACAAGACGCTGAAAATTATCACTGACTTAGCACCCTTATCGTAATCCATATATAAGATAAAAAGATAATTGAATTGGATAAATTAACAATTAAATCAATTAAAATTTGTTTGTTTTAAACCAAGAATGCCCATACATTATTTAACTCAAATAATGGGTCATGAGGATCCTAAAACCACTTCTATTTATACTCAACTAGAAGTGAATAAGAATTTTCCTTTTCCATTTGAAAAACTACTAGAACAAATCCTATAGTTTAGAAATATATTTGGTATAGATTTATTGTGTATTGAGATAAACAATTTTATTAAATACTGTAAATATAGTAAGGCTACCCCAAACAGACCTTTTTGTAGTTGTTTCACATTATGTGCTTTACCTTTTAAAAAATCATTAGCAAAACAAGATTTACATAAAAACAAATTAGGAGATATCTTTTTAGAAAATGATCTTGTTAATAATGTGCAAAAAATGTGCAAATTTTAATTTGAGGATTGTTTGACATAAGATAACGGAAATATAAAAGTTCCAATCCTTTTCATAGAAACTTTCATCTCTGATGACCTGTGAGGGACTTGCCCCCCACCCCCTTTTATCTTTTTCATTTTTAGATCACCTCCTTGAAGGCAAAATAAAAGAGCCGCCGATAGGCGACTCTCAGTAAATATATTAGTTAATGTAAAGGTACATAAATTGCACACCATTATTTTTTATTTAATTCCTTGTATGCCAAAACTTTTAGAGCAAGTATTTCTTCTTCAGTTAAATTATTTTCTACTTTCTCTAAAATTTCTTGTTTTTCATCATTAGTTACTCCATCTGATACTTTTGATTGAATTTCTTGAGCTTCCTTAATACCTATCTTTTTCACTACGGTTTGTATTGCATCTTCCTTTGTTGTAAAAGGTAATTTACTTTCGTCAATATTTTCAATACCATTCTCTAAAAGTTTTTGTAATTGAGGATCTTGTTCTAGCATTCCTTTAATTTCCTCAACTTCTCCACTTTTTTTAATTTCAGTCGATACATTTTCCATTACTTTATCTGAAGCGATTTTAGTTCCAAAATGATAAACACCAAACCCAAGCAATAGTAGAATAACAACAATTAGAGTTAATACTTTTAGTATTTTCATTAAATTTACCCTCCTCTTGTTCAAACTATAATATACCCTGAGTGGGAATGTATAACAAGGAAGTTCCATTTCACGTTCTAATCGAAAAGACTCGGCCATAAAGATATTTCAACCACAATGAACTTATATACACATGTTACAAAGAAAATGGATTCTAATGTAGAAATACGCCTTTTTAAAGGTTAGAAATTGATTTTGTCAGTAGGGTTTATCTATTGTTCTGTTACTCAAAAGGTTACTCTGGAGCGTATCGAGGGGGAAGTTTGCTTATGAGTCCACCTTGGGAGTCACCTTTGGAGAAGCTCTATGAGACGTTTTAACAGCTTTCTCAATGCTTCTCGTGTACTAATGTAACTGTATCAAGAGGTCACTAAGGAGGTTAACCATTGTTTCAGCTGGATATTCACCTCATACATAACGATAAGGTTATTAATGGATAATATAAACCGGGTAATCCCCGTTTTTTTTCTTACAAGTGTTCTATAATTTCTAATCTATCCTATTGATTCCTTAGTCATACTCTGGAAACATGTCTCTCCCATCACCTTTTCCAATTAGACTCCCGCGAGGAAAAGAGCTAACTTTTAATAACAATGCTAAAAAAGCGGATTTATTTAAGGATGGTTTCTTCGACTATCTACTTATTTTTAATATCCGAATATATTATTAATGGACAGGTTGCTTCAATATTGAAGAAATAATTGACGATGGAAAGAGTAACTGTCTGCCAAGTTTAAAAAAGAAAGGAGGATGAAAGATGGCAAATATTAATCGGGTTCGAAATGGCGGATTTGAACAATCCAACCCAAATGCCACAGATTCTCTTGCACCCTTTTGGATAGGTACTGGTACGACCGAAGGTGATGATGATCAGCTTTTGGGAAATATTAATGGCGATATTGATGCTGGCGAATTTATCGCCCAGGCTTTATTGCCATTACAAGTTGGTGAGACCTATGAATTCAAAGCAGCTATTACTTTTAGTGACGATGCAACTAGTGGGACAATTGACGTCAGTATTACCGGGAGTCCAACTCGGAGTTTTCAAGCCGTTAATATAATATCCACCGATGAATATGCTTTCTACAGTTTTACCTTTGTAGCTACTGAAGCAAATGCTGCTTTAGCAATCGCTAACAATTCGAACGGTGATATAGATATCGATGTTGTATCGATTAAATTAGCTTAACAGAAATTGTCAACTGTTATTGAATCTATGCTTGGATACAAAATCTTAGAATCTAGCTTTTTCAGTATAAGAAAAACCGGGCAAAATAGACTGAAACAGGCATATGAGACAATAATAAAACACCCTCTTAGGCTGCCATACTTCCATATTCTATTGGTGTGTGGTAGCCTAATTTTTCTTGGATACGCTCTTCATTGTAATATTTCATATATTGTTCCACTTGCTCTCTGACCTTCTCTAAAGACATTGAATTAAACTTCACGTACTGGAATCCTTCTGATTTTAGATTTGAGTGGAACGATTCAATAACTGCATTATCCCAACAGTTTCCCCTTCTTGACATACTACTAACCAAATTCTTTTCTTTTATTAAATTTTGATACAAATATGAAGTATATACGCTACCTTGATCCAAAAGTGTGTAGTCCTGAAATAATTCCAGGTGTTACTTTCGCTTTCTTCTGGAAGAAATCCGTTATTAATTTTGACGATGCATCCATTAAATCTTTTAATAGATGTCTATGAAGAAGAAAAACCTCAAGTAACCCTTCATCAATTGTAAAAATCACATGTCGGTGATTGACTTGTAATACATCCTTCTCGTCTGTTAGACTGTCGTCAGTTAATCCAAGGAACTCTCTAACTTCCTCAACAGTTAACCCTAAAGCTTTTGCTTCCAAGAGTAGCTCAATCCACTCTTCTCTCATTATAATAGACCCCTTAATGGGTTCGACTCATCAAGTGCTTCTTTAAGCTCATGGCTAAAGTAACCAACGTACTGACGAGTAACGTCAATCTTAGAGTGTCTTGCTAGGAGTTGAGCCTGTCTCAGATTTAACCCACCCTTAAGGACTCCTTTAATGAAGTAATTTCTCAGAGTATGAGGTGAGAAGTAGCAGTGACTTGTTCCTCATTAAGCCATCTTGTAAAAGCTCTCATGAGTTTAAGCTTGGTGTTCACTGTTTTAGGTTTGTTCCCTCTCTCCTCAATACAATACAAGAGGAAAGCTTTTGAATTTCTACTGTTTAGCTGGTCTACTCTCTCAATACCCTCTTGTCTTAACCACTCATTCCAACCTTTGAAGAAGTTGACGTAACTCGTTAAACTGTTCTCAGTCACCCCCTCAAATTTCTTCTCAGCCATAAAATCTTTTTCCATCATTTCAATTGAAGCCATGAAAAAAACCTCCTTAGTTTCACTGTTTGGATTAAACCGTACAGCGTTCACTAAGAAGGCTTTTTTTGTTCACAAGTTGGACTCTGTGCAAATTCCCTCTCTTCAGAGAGAAAAGCTCAGTAGTACCAAGGGTTGATGACCTGTGAGGGACTTGAACCCCGACCCCTTCCCTGTCAAGGAGAATCTATAAGCATTATATATTTTATTTATTATTGGAATAACCTTTTATATTTCAAAAACATTGATATATCAGGCTTTTTAAAATAATCATTTTTAATAGGTTGTACCTGATAAATTGAATGGCACCATTTTCGGCACCAATATTGGCACCACAATTATAGTCTTCAAAGGTTGAAGTGACAAGCTTCTATAGGATAATAAAATCAGGAGGGAAATATTATTGTTTGGTGTGTTGATACATTAAAAATTGTTGGTGAAGGTATGGTGAAAAAATCAAATTTATGTAATTTCGAATTGGATTTAGGATATTATAATGATTTTTTAATAATAAATAAAGAATATGGTGAAGTAATTAAGAGTATTGTCTTTCCAGAGAAACTATTTGAAAAGAAATTTTTTGGAGAGAAAATTAGTATTATTCTATGCATTTCATTAAATATACAGAAGGAAGACCTTGCTGGATTGAAGAAAAATATATTGAGTTAATTGCAAAGGAGTATAATAAAAGAAGTGGAAAGAAACTTATAGTTATTAAAGAATTATAGAATTGTTCTACTATTGTTACATACAAATCCCTCTTGGTAATTTTTCACTAAAAGGGATTCTCATAAAAAAGTAATCCACCCTGCCGACCAAAGCTGTATAAATTACTCTATTAGTACCACCCTCGAGATAGGTGACCGCCTTCTAACATAAATATAAAATATTACCAAATAAAAAGCAAATGGTTTGATGTCACAAGCTTAATTCAATTGACAAACCATAACTATACATTCTCATTTATATTAACTATAAGGATTGTGGCAATATTTTTCATGTATTGTGTTACAGTGTGAACAAATTTATGATGTGCTTTTCATGCACCCTCCATGTATTAATCCCCACTTTAAAATTGACCTTTACCCTGTCAATGCAAAAACCATACATATAGGTAAGACCTGCACTATTTGCAAATCGTTGATATATGAGCATTTCCTTTAATTTTTGATATGTCTTACCTAATATATCAATGGCACCAAATATGATACCAGTAAAAAGTTCTCTACAAGTTGATATGGTAAAGCTTTATAATAAATTAATAGTTCCAGCTTTTTTCAAGAAGAAGTCAATAATAAGGTTAAATCTCAACCTTAAACTGTTGCATATAACCTTGAATATATTTACTTAAATCGGGTGGGATAACTTCTATTTGATTTAAATATGTAGTCAAAAATAAAAAAAATAATAAAAAGCTGTCTGAACTCGCTTCAACAGAAGCAAATACTGAATCTTCATCTGGAATAAGACTAACTTCACTTGTTTTCCTGTTGATATTTAACAGTATTCCCTGATTAAGTATACAAACTAAAGAAGGTCTTTCCTTATAATGAACCGATTCATTAAATTTATTTAGTTCGTTTTTAAGTTGCTTTAAGCTAACATTTGTTTCAAATGCAAAAATAACACCAAAAGTTTGGGGGTTTGTACCTGAGACCTTAATATCAGGACCTATAGGACGATAACCATCTAGTTTCGGCAATCTCCGTACCCCACTAATAATTTTAATAGCATCTTTTACACGTTCTATAGTTAATTTTTGTTTAATTTCAAGAACAGCACACACACTTTCCGAAGGAAGAATTTGATACTTTTTGTTATACCACAAAGGACAGCTTGCATGGGCAAAGATTACGCAATCTAACTGCCCAGTACTTTGTCCATCGTGAGCAACAACGTACCCCGCTCCAATTGAATATTTACTTGGTAAATGGTTATTTAGGAAGGTTTTGATTGTCTCTTCGGTAATCATGCCTTTTTGAACAGCAGCTAACACTTTTAATTCATCAATCATTTCACGAGAGAATGCTTGAAATAGATGTTCTAATCTCACTATACTCCACCTTTAATTTATATATTTTAATTTTTATGAATAAATAGATATACACTGGAATTTTTGATATAATTTTCCATGTTATTTATTATATCAAGAAGATTGGAGAGATAGTATGGTTGACTTTAATGCATTAGACCCTACGGTCATGAGTTTACTATCAAATTATTTTACTACTTTTACCGCACCAACAATTGAAAAGGTTTTTAAAAGGGTTTTTAAGGTCAATCCTGATTTACAAATGAGACTTGAGAATGCTACTACTACACAAGAAATTGAATCTATTTTTCAAGAAGCAGTTGGAGTAATAGATGTTAATGCAAGTGATGGTTCTGTAAGCGTTCAAGGGGGCCTAGAGGAAAAATTACTCATTGAGGCTTTAAAAGGGATAAGGTTCGACCACTCTCATGGACAAGTTACAATCGAAAACACCACCCTACAGGCTCCTGTTTTACGCACAGGAGGAAGTAACGCTGCTACAGGTACTACTACCGTTGCAGGCGGTACTATCTTATCTACTGGGGGAACGAGTATTAACGTTGGCAAAGGGGCAAAGATTACTATAACCGGCGGTGCTCAAATTACACAAAAATAATTTATGAAATTAACTATATAATACTTTTATATCACTATAAAAACCACTCATAAATTATATATGAGTGGTTTTTTTATACAATTTCAATAATTGAGACAAAGATAAATTCCATAACATTCACAGTTTAATTTGGATAAAAACCATTGAATCTTCTCCTGTAATCTTGCTGAACTATTTATCCATATGTCTAACAAATCTCAAAAGTTAGACGCTTATAATTGCTGTTATGAGCGGTCATATTGTTTAAAAATACTACTTGTTCCTATTTTTATTCTTCCACTCATGCCCCCAATAGTTTAAGTGAATTTTTCCCACTAATGATTGATCCTGAATTAATGCTGTAATAAACTAGAAAGAACTGAAGAATGTCAATTCCTTTTTATCTTTCTTATTGAGCCAAATGCTGAATTTAAAAACCACTTTTAATCCATGTTCCATTAATAGTTCTACTTTATTTTAGTGTCTAGACGATATTCGAATGGAGCATTAAAAATCTCAGTTGTTTTTGGAATTGAATAGGGCTCATTGCAGTAGCCTCTTTAAAAGAGCCTATGTAGCGAGATACACTCATATTTGCTATTTCTGTAAGCTCTTCAATTCTAAAAGAGTTATCGTAGTTTCTTTGTTAAGACACTAAAAGTTAACCTTCTACCGATAAGATCATTCGTATATATCACTTCATCAGCACCTGCATTTTTAACATGTTGAATATTTTTCCTTAACATTGTTTGGACTATGCAATAGGCTGTCTCGTTCATGGTTCTTATCGTTAAAAGATTAATAAGAGTTTGTTCATCAGCATCTCTTTCATTCTTTTGTTGGTTAGCTGTAATAACAATAAAATCTGCAGAATGTATATTTGCATCAATTAAATTATTTCTTTCAATAGGATTTCCTTTTATTAATTTTACAAAGGAAAGTGGATACTCATCCATTGTGTTATCTATTAATGTAATCTTAGCATTGTTATTTACTTTATTTATGAAATTAATGACTTCATATGAACAACTGTTCCAACCTATAACGATTATATTATTTAGATTATTCCCACTCATTTTTTTGCTCCTAACGAATAAGTCAATTTCCCCTTAATATTCTTATACAAAAAACTAATAAATTAATGAGCAAAATCTAAGTGCATTTTGCATTTATCTATATCTGTTTTTACAAGTGGAATTACACGGTTTGCATTTTATAATACACCTATGTCTTAATTTGATTCTCTAGTAAATTAGAGAGTAGCTCAATAATCTCTCTTCTTCTGATAATTCCAATAAAAACTCCATAATCATCAACAACTGGGACAAAATTTTGATTTAAAGAAGTATTCACTATATTCTCAATTTCACTATTTACTGAGATAGGTTCATATTTTGTATGAAGGGATACATCTCTTAGCATGACTTTATGAGTATGCTGAAAGTCTAGGTATTCAGAGTTTTTTAATTTCCATAAAAGGTCACCTTCTGTTAATGTACCCAAATAGTGGCCATTTTTATCTAAAATCGGAACAGCAGCATATCGATGATACTCCATTTTTTCAATTGCTTGTCTCATTGTCCAATGTTCATAGACATAAGTTACTTCACTTTTTGGAATTAAGAAAAAGGCAACATTCATAATGGACTAATCCTCCTTTATTGACTTGCTATCAGCTACAATGTGAATGTCAATATTCGTGGTATCTCTCATGATTTCATTTACAATTGATCCCTTTGTAATTTCTTCCCATCTCGTTCTAGCAGATTGTCCTAGTAAGATTTGAGTGATAAAATGCCTTTTTGCAACTTCTACAATGACCTTCGAAGGTTTACTTTTTCCTTTTTGTTCAAGAATAAAGTTAGCATTTAGTTGTTCACACAACTCTCTCCAGTAATCAATTTTTTGTTTCATCAAGTTTGTCATATTAAGTGGGTCTTGATTTACAACATTTAAGACATAAAGCTCAGCCTTTAATCGGTTGGCCATTCTCCAACCTCTTCGAATTAGCTTCTCTGCAGTTTGGCTGTATTGAACACAAACTAATATCTTTTCGTGAAGACCAATCGGTCCTTTAAAAGAATGACCGTTTTTTTGTTCAATTTTTTCATCTACATCATCAGCAACTTCTCTTAAGGCCAATTCCCTAAGAGCAGAAAGATTGGCTTCAGTAAAAAAATTAGTTAAACTTTGCATGATTTTTTCTTTTGTGTAGATTTTCCCTTCTGAAAGCCTTTTACGCAAAGTAATAGGTGTTACATCGATAAGTTGTATTTCATTTGCTTTATCTACAAAGGTATCTGGTATTCTCTCTCGAACTCTAATACCTGTTATATTTTCAACGATATCGTGCACACTCTCCATGTGCTGAATATTTACTGCTGACATCACATCAATACCCGCAGTTAGAATCTCTTCTACATCCAAATAACGCTTTACATTATTTGATCCTTTAATATTTGTATGAGCTAGTTCGTCAACAACCACAATATCGGGCTTTCGTTCTATAACCCCTTCTACATTTAGCTCAAAGAACATCTTGTTTTTATAAGTGATTTCTTTAAGAGGAACATGCTCAAGATTCTTTATTTGTTTCTCTGTTTCAACCCTGCCATGGGTTTCGATTAATCCGATGACTACATCGAATCCTTCCGAGACTAAATCATGTGCATCTTGCAGCATTTTATATGTTTTACCTACACCAGGAGCAGCCCCAATATATAATTTTAATTTGCCTCTGCTTTCGTCTTGTATTTCCTTAAGAATTTCTTCTGGGGTCTTTCTTCTAAAATAAGGATGCTTTTTTCCCAACTCATCATCTCCTGAAAAGAGCCTCGGTCAAAACCGAGGTTAGATCATTATTGAATTAGTTTAGCCAAGTCAAGATTAAGTTTTAGTACATTGACCCTATCCTCTCCAAACATCCCTAGTTCTTTATTTTCTGTATGTTTATCAACTAATTTGTTTAGATCATCATTTGATAAACCTGTTGCAGATACGATTCTTGGTATTTGTGCTATTGCTGCTTCAGGACTTATGTGTGGATCTAAACCTGAACCTGAGTTAGTTATTAAGTCAATTGGCAATTGATCTATTGGTACATCAGGGTTCGCTTTTTTCCAATCTATAATTAATTCTTTTGTCCGAGAAATCATTTCTGTATTGGACGGTGCATAGTTATTTGATCCAGACCCGGCTGCATCATATTCAATGCTTGAAACACGTGAATGAAAAAAACCTGGAGTCGTAAATTGTTGGCCAATTAGCTCTGATCCAATTACTTCTTTTTCTTCATTATATAGAAGACTGCCATTTGCTTGATGTGGCATTGTGACCTTTGCAATCCCCGTTACAACGAGAGGGTACAAAAGTCCACACGAAAACATTAGCAGCAAGCTTGTTCTAACAATCGTTCCTATCATTCTGATCTTCCTTTCAATTTATCTTATTGAGGAGAGGGGGAATCCCCCCTCAAATTAAATAATTAATCCTACTGCTACGTCGATTAATTTAATTCCGATGAATGGAACAATAACACCACCAAAGCCATAGATAAACATGTTTCTTTTTAACAATGAATTGGAACTCATCGGCTTGTATGCTACCCCTTTCATCGCAAGTGGAATGAGGAGGGGAATAATGATGGCATTAAAAATGAGTGCCGAAAGGATTGCAGATATCGGCGATTCTAATTGCATAATGTTAAGAACATCCATTTCAGGTATTGCAATCATAAACATCGCTGGAATAATTGCAAAATATTTCGCAATATCATTTGCAATACTGAATGTTGTTAAAGCCCCTCTTGTCATCAACAGTTGTTTCCCGATTGAAACAACCTCAATTAATTTTGTGGGATTTGAATCAAGATCAATCATATTCGCTGCTTCCTTCGCTGCTGTTGTTCCACTATTCATAGCCAAGCCAACATCAGCCTGTGCCAAGGCAGGAGCATCATTCGTTCCGTCTCCAGTCATTGCAACAAGTTTTCCTTGTGATTGTTCATATTTTATAACATCAATTTTATCTTCTGGCTTACATTCTGCAATAAATTCATCTACACCAGCTTCTTTTGCAATAGTTGCAGCTGTTAAAGGGTTGTCTCCTGTACACATGACTGACTTAATTCCCATTTTTCTCAACTGCTCAAAGCGTTCTCTCATCCCAGGTTTTACAGTATCTTTTAGATAAATTAATCCTAGTATTTGATTGTTAATGGCTACTGCAAGTGGTGTGCCACCTTCCTTTGAGATTCGATTTGTTTTTTCATCCAAATCTTTTGGTACAATTCCCCCTTGAGAAGCAACCCATTCTTTTACTGCATCCACGGCACCTTTTCGCACTTTTCTTCCATCTGTTAAGTCCATTCCACTCATTCGAGTCTCTGCTTTAAACTCTATAATCTCCGCATTTTGAGAAACACTTTCATCAAAAGTCTTGTTTTGCTTTTTAAGAAGTTCAATAATAGAACGACCTTCAGGAGTTTCATCTTTTAATGAACTTATTGCGAGCCACTGTATAAATTCATTTTCGTCTGCTTGACTAACTAGTACAAATTCACTTGCCATCCGATTTCCAAATGTAATGGTACCTGTTTTATCTAAGATAATTGTATTGATATCACCTGCTGCTTCTACTGCTTTCCCTGACATAGCTAGCACATTGAACTGTGTCACTCGGTCCATTCCTGCGATCCCAATGGCTGAAAGTAATCCACCAATGGTTGTTGGGATTAAACAAACAAGAAGGGAAATGAGCACAGGGACTTCTATATTAAAGCCAAGATATTGAGTAAAGAAAGGCAGCGTTACAACAACAATTAGAAAGATTAATGTTAAACTTGTTAACACTGTATTTAATGCAATTTCATTCGGTGTTTTTTGGCGCTCTGCGCCTTCAACTAATGAGATCATTCGATCGAGAAATGATTCCCCAGGATTATTTGTAATTCTTACTGTAATCTGATCACTTACCACACGTGTACCACCAGTAACAGAGTTAAAATCTCCACCAGCTTCTTTAATGACGGGAGCTGATTCGCCTGTAATTGCAGACTCATCTACAGATGCTAAGCCTCCGATTACTTCACCATCCCCTGGTATCATCTCACCTTGTTTTACAATGACAATGTCACCTTTTCTAAGTTGAGTTGAAGGGACTTCTTCAATTATTCCGCTATCTAGCAAACGGTTTGCACTAATCTCTTTTTTTGATTGTTTTAATGAACTGGCTTGGGCTTTCCCTCGCCCTTCTGCAATGGCTTCTGAAAAGTTACCAAAAAGCACGGTAAAAAGAAGAATAAAGGAAACAACAATATTGAACCAAAGCTCAACATCACTTTTTCCAAAAGCATTCGGTGCAAAACACATGATTAGAGTAATCAAAAAACCAATTTCAACTATGAACATAATCGGATTTTTTATCATGATTCTTGGATCTAGTTTCACAAAGGATTCTTTAACAGCTTGTATAATCAATTCTTTGTTCATTAATGATGCTTTCTTTTGTAATTTATTTTCGCTTTCCACAAAAAGTTGACTCATGATTTTCCTCCACCTTTACAAAGTCAGGTATTCAGCGACTGGTCCCAATACTAATACTGGGAAAAATGTTAGGGCTCCAACGATAAATACTGCAACAATAAATAGAATCCCAAATAATGAAGTATCTGTTTTAAATGTCCCAACTGTTTCTGGAACCAATCTTTTGGAAGCTAACGATCCTGCAACAGCTAACATTGTGACGAATCCAAAGAACCTTCCAATAAACATGACAATTCCAGTTGATATGTTCCAGAATGGTGTCGCATCTCCAAGACCTTCAAATCCTGAACCGTTGTTTGCAGCTGAGGATGTAAATTCATATAAAACCTGTGTGATTCCGTGATAACCAGGATTAGAGATTCCATCACTACCTAACGGTGTAAATAAGGCCAACGCTGAACCCCCTAAAATTAAGAAAGGAGAAATCAATAATGTAAGAGCAATAAGCTTCATTTCTTTTCCTTCAATTTTCTTACCGAAGTATTCAGGAGTTCTACCGACCATTAGACCTGATAAGAATACAGCAATCATCACGTACATGATTATATTCACAAACCCTGCACCAACACCCCCAAAAACAATGTTTAAGAGCATGTTTGATAGAGCGAGCATCCCTGTTAATGGTGTTAAAGTATCATGCATCGTATTAACTGCACCAGTTTCTGTAGCAGTCGTTGTAATGGCATAAAAAATAGACTGTGCTGTCCCAAATCGAACCTCTTTACCTTCCATGCTTCCTTGTTCAGCAGAGATACCTAATTCATTTAAAGCTGGATTTCCTTTATATTCTTGATAAAGAGATGTCCCAAGGAAAACTAGGAAAATCATCGCCATTGAGACGAATAAAACTCTGCCTTGCTTAAGATTCCCTACCATTTTTCCATACGTATATGGAAGAGCAACAGGCAATAAAAACATTAGAATAATTTGTAACACGTTACTTATTGCATTTGGATTTTCAAATGGATGTGCAGAGTTAACTCCAAAGAATCCGCCACCATTGTTACCCAACTCTTTTATTGATAAGAAAGAACCGACAGGCCCCATTGCAATATGTTGTTCGATTCCCTCAATCGTTTTTGCCGTAATTGTTGGGTCTAGTGTTTGTGGTACGCCTAATGCAATAAATATGAAACTTGTAATAAAAGCTATTGGTAATAAAACACGAGTAATGGATCGAATTAAATCGACAAAGAAATTTCCTATTTCTTTACCAGTTAACCCGCGGATAAAAGCAATCGCAACTGCAAGGGCTGTTCCTGGTGCAACAAACATCATAAACAAGATACCGATTAACTGTGATAAATAAGATAATCCACTCTCACCACTGTAATGTTGCAAGTTTGTGTTAGTCATGAAACTAATCGCTGTGTTAAAAGCTAATGTTGGATCCATGCCTGCTATATTGCTTGGATTTAAAGGCAGTACTCCTTGTAATCTAAAAACAAAGTAGACCAGTAAAATCATAAAGGTATTTACACCAACAAGTGTAATCGCATACTGCTTCCACGATTGGTTATCTTCTTTAACTCCGCCAATCTTATAAAAAAGTTTTTCTATAGGTAAGAAGAACTTATCCATCTTGGAATGCTGATAATCAAAAACACTTGCTATATATAAACCAACAGGTTTTGCTATCAGAAAGATGATTAATAAAGTAAAAGCTATTGAAATAAGCGTTAAAACCAATGTTTTTCCCTCCGTTTAAAACTAGAATTTTTCAGGGTTTAATAATACGTAGGTTAGGTAAATCATTAAAATGATAGAGACTCCAAATAATAAGGAAATCATGATTGATCACCACTTTTTTTAGAAATTGTCCCTTCTGACCACTTCGCTAAGCCATACATAGATGCAGCTAATGAACCAATCACAATAATCATTAAAATATCAAACATAAAATCCTCCTGTTTATTCTTCAATTAAGAAGTCAATAGTTCAATCATTTGTATATACGACATGATTTTCTTCAAGATTAGTAAAGGGCTTCTGCATACGTGAGCTCTATGTTTTTGTAACCCATCCTTTTTCATCAGCCATTTTTGTCGCCTCTTTCAATTTTTATTTTCAGGTAAAACATAGATGAAATGTAATCTTTTTTTGATTAATCTGTTAAACTATTGAACACGCTATCTTCGCATTTTTTTCATTCCTCTTTGATTTTTCTTCATCATTTTTATCTCTAGACCACTTAAACGCAGTAGCATATTTTTTCCTCTCCAATTAAAATTTACAAAAATTACCAGTAATAAACCACAAAGAAACCCGCTGTATTACACAGTGGGTTTAAAACCAAATGTAATACCCTCTTCCTTAACGCTTACGAGGTTAGCTGTCGGATTCGGGCCATAGAAGTAGCCCTACCTTTGCAAAAGGATTCACCCCAAGTGACAGTGTCACAGAATTGGTTCCCCCGCTCTTATAGATTCAGCGATTTAAGATATTAACGTATTAAATTACTAAAGATTAAAAAAGACCACAGAGGGCTACCCCGTGGTCGAGTTGATTTTTTCGATCACCAGTTTCACATCCTCTCCCTAACGCTTACGAGGTTAGCTGTCGGATTCGGGCCATGGAAGTAGCCCTACCTTTGCAAAAGGATTCACCCCAAGTGACAGTGTCACAGAATTGGTTCCCCCGCTCTTTTTAGACTCAGCGAATAAGAATGATTTAATTTTATGAGAGTAATATTACTCCTGGAAATTTTAGTTTGTAAAGAGTACAAAAAGCTGATTTTCAATCAAATTCACTTAAAAACACTTAATATAAACCGTTTCCTCATATTTTTAAATGAAATACTCTATTTTTCTTTATTTTTCGAAGTATTTCGAAGGCATTCAATTTGATATATAAATTTCGTTATTCACTTAAAAGAATTTTCAATTTAAAAATTATCATGTAAAAATAATGTTAATTTTTTATTAATTTGTAAAAATTCAAAATTTTATAAGAGGTTTTTTCTTTATATTCTTTTTTTGTAAATGATTAATTAATTATGCTTTATATGTGCAATCTAGGGGTATTGAAGATTTGAGGAAAATGAAGGAGGGAGATAATAATGGAAGCAAATGTAATGAATATTGTTCAACATGAACTATATATGATTACAATGGTTTTTATATTTGGACTTCTAGCAATAAAAATAGCTGAACGTATTAAGATTCCAGATGTAGCACTATTTATGATTGTAGGTATTTTCCTTGGCCCATCTGTCTTAAACCTAATTACTGCTCCGATCGATTCAGTATCTTATCAATTCATTATTGTGATTGGGTCTATTTTAATCCTTTTTGAAGGTGGCAAAGCTATTCAATTTTCTATACTTAAAAGAGTATGGTTGACCATTTCTCTCTTATCTATAGTAGGAGTAATAGTTACAGCTATAGTTGTAGCAATTAGTGCATATTATTTATTAGATCTTCCAGTACTATATGCTCTATTACTAGCATCTGTCATTTCATCGACAGATCCAGCTACTTTGATTCCTGTTTTTAAACAAGTAGCAATTAGGGAAAAGGTCAGACAGACTGTAGAAAGTGAATCAGCATTTAATGATGCAACTGCGTCAATTTTAACTTTTACTATATTAGGGGTCATTCTTGGTCAAACGAACTTATCCTTTTCCTCAAGTCTATGGAGTTTTGTCCGTGAAGCAGGTGGTGGGATTTTAGTAGGATTATTTTTTGGCTTCATTGGCTGTTTTTTAACCGCTGAACATAAATGGGGACTATTTAAAAAATATGGTACGATATTAAGCATTGTTATAGCAATCAGCTCTTATTTGTTTGCAGGAGTAATCGAGGCAAGTGGTTTCATGGCGACTTTTACAGCAGGACTTATTTTAGGAAACCCTCAATTATTCCGTTTTCAAATATCTCAGGAGAACAATTTAACTGTATTTCACTTTTCAGAGACTTTGACTTTGCTTTTAAGAACTCTTATTTTCATGTTACTTGGTACACAAGTTAATTTTAATATTCTAAGTCAATTTTGGTTGCAAGGTATACTTATCGTATTAATTTTTATGTTTGTGGCTAGACCTCTTACTGTCTTATTGTGTACTTTGCCTGACCGTAAAGCAAAATGGAGTTGGAATGAAATTTTCTTTATGTTCTGGGTTCGTGAAACAGGTGTTATTCCAGCAGCTCTTTCGGGAATGATTGTTGCTTCAGGAGTTGACTATGCAAATGAAATTTCATCGGTTACTTTCATAGCAATATTAGTTACTATTCTTTTACAAGCAAGTTCAACTGGCTATGTAGCCAAAAAGTTAGGACTTATTTTAAAACCACCTATTAAGGCTTTGAGAAATTAAAAAGGGTTAATTAGTGAATAATTCTAGTTAGGTAGGTAAAAAAATGATAAAAATAAAAGAATATTTAGATCCTCCAAAGATTCTTGTTTTAGGCTTCGCGACCATTATCATGATTGGAGCAATTCTTTTAACTCTTCCAATTGCTACAGAAGATGGAATAGGTCTCTTGTTTCTTGATGCTTTATTTACAGCTACATCTGCAACTTGTGTAACAGGTCTTGTTGTGGTTGATACGGGTGATACCTTTTCAATATTTGGAGAGTTGGTCATATTAACACTTATTCAAGTAGGTGGACTAGGGTTTATGACCTTTGCAACTTTTTTATTTCTTTTACTAGGAAAAAAAATCTCATTAAAAGAAAGATTATTATTAAAGGAAGCATTTAATAATATCCACCTTGCAGGAATTGTAAAGTTGGTAAAACGAATATTGATTTTTACAGCATTGATTGAAAGTATCGGTGGAATATTGTTATCGATTCGCTTTTCTATCGATATGCCTATCGGAAAAGCAATCTATTATGGCTTTTTTCATGCCATTTCAAATTTTAATAATGCTGGCTTTGATTTAATGGGTGAGTATCGAAGTTTAACTCCTTATGTCGATGATCCGATTGTCGTATTAACTGTTTGTACTATGATTACTCTAGGCGGTTTAGGCTTTATCGTAATGAACGAAATTTATGAATACCGTGAAACACGACGGCTTTCTATACATACGAAAGTGGTATTGTTTACAACACTAATTCTAACAGTGGGTTCAACAATACTAATCTTCCTATTTGAATATGGAAATGATAATACCTTAGGTCCTTTATCATTCTTTGGTAAATTTCTAGGCGCGTTGTTCCATGGGGTTACTCCACGAACTGCTGGTTCAAATACTTTACCAATTGCAGATTTAACACACTCTACTTTATTCCTGACAATACTTCTAATGTTTATTGGAGCCGGTCCAGGATCTACTGCTGGAGGTATAAAAATTACTACTTTTGCTGTATTAATGGCAACTTTCTGGTCCCAAATTAAAGGAAAAGAAGATGTAGTTTTATTTAAACGACGCATTGTAATTGAAACAATTTTAAAAGCATTTACAGTAGCCATAAGTGGGTTAATCATTGTTATTATTGTAACCCTTTTATTAAGTATTACAGATAAGGGGCAACATTTTATTATGTATTTATTTGAAGCTGCCTCTGCTTTTGGTACGGTTGGTCTATCCATGGGATTAACTCCAGAGCTTTCTCCTATTGGTCGCATAATTATTATTTTAACAATGTTTGCAGGGAGATTAGGACCTTTAACCCTTGGTTTTGCTATTACTAAGAGACGTACATCCGAAGCTTTTCATCATCCAAAGGGAAAGATTATGATTGGATAATTTATTAACATTCAGGAGTGAATTTAGAATGGCTATAAAACAATATGCTGTTATTGGACTTGGTAGATTTGGAACAAGTATAGCTAGAAGATTAAATGAAGCAGGACAAGAAGTTTTGGGAATAGATGTGAATGAAGAACGAGTAGAAGATGTAGAATTATATGTAACTCATGCTGCCGTAGCAGATTCCACAGATGAGAAAGCACTAACTTCCTTAGGGGTTCGCAATTTTGATTGTGTAATTGTAGCAATTGGGAACGATATGCAAGCAAGCATCTTAACCGTTATGCTTCTTAAGGATCTAGGCGTTAAAAAAGTTATTGCTAAAGCTTTAGGCAAGCGTCATGGAAAGGTTTTAGACCGTATAGGTGCCGATTGGATTATCTATCCTGAAAGGGATATGGGGGAACGAGTTGCTAATCAACTCTTATCACCTAATATGCTAAACTACATTGAACTTTCAAAAGAATACAATATTGAAGAAATCATGATCCCTTCAAAAATGGCTGGGAAAAATCTGCGGGAACTTGACATTCGTGCCAAATATAATATCAGTGTCATTGCCATCGTTAGTGAAGGAGATATCATCATATCTCCTTCTCCAGAACAGACGATTCACGAAGGTGATCTATTAGTGGTGATTGGCAGCAGAGATGATCTAGCTAATTTTTCAAGTATAGAATAACAGAACTTGAACTTAAGTCATTAAGATTGTGTTAAATCTATATATTTTTCTAAAGGTAATGAATAGGAACTTCACTAACTAAAAAGTTCCTATCTTTTTTATATAATTCCTCAACAATCTGGCCCGATTGATGAATATAAGTTAAAAACCTCTCTTAAACTAAACTTCCCAGTTAGCCATCCATGAAGCGAAAAATCGGCGCTTCACCACAAAGAATGAAAATATATTGAATCCGTCGATACTGTTCCTAAGGCTGGAAGAGGAAGGTCGATAAACTATGGTGCCTTAGAGCCCTTCCGTTAGTCTGACTCCAACGACCACGGTGCATCATAAACTGTCGCTCCCTTGCGGGAAGCACTCATGGTAGATTAATCCTAATTCTGATTGTTGCACCAGCCTCCAATTTTCAAGCCCAGAAAGGAAGATTTCAATGGATGTTATCATTGAAAAATGGTGAAGACGATCCTGAAAAACTAGCAAACTTCGCTCGTCGTACAATGAAACGAAAAAAGGAAGAACTTGAATTAGCACTTCGGGGCTATGTAAACCCACACCAACGTTTGATTTGAAAACCATTTTAACTCATATTGATTTTCTAAGTGAGCAAATTGAAATGTTGGATCAAGAGATAGCTCAAAGAGTAAGCTCTTATCAGGAAGATATAGAACGACTCGATTCCATTCCTGGTATCGCAACTAGAATGACTGAGCAAATCTTAGCTGAAATTGGTACGGACATTGGAAACCGATTCCCGACTGCCGCACATCTATGTTCATGGGCAGCCTTATTTTCCTGGACACAATGAGAGCGCAGGTAAAAGAAAATCTAGCAGATATAAGAAGGGAAAAAAGTATTTAAGATCCGCATTAACAGAAGCAGCTCAATCAGTTAGAGGGTCAAAAAACTATCTCGGTGCACTGTATAGACGTACAGCTGGACGAAAAGGAAAGAAAAAGGCAGCAATTGTAGTCGCCCACGCGATGTTGCGAATCGCATATTACCTTCTAACCAGAAAAGAAATGTATGTTGACTTAGGCGAAGATTATTTTGATAAACAAAGACAAGTATCTATTGTGCGCCATTCGGTTCGGAGACTAGAGAACCTAGGGTAGCAGCTAATCAAATTGATGCCTTGCTTGCGAAATAACCACAGAAGTAAGGTTACGGCACCAAATCGGCACCAAAGGTTATGCGATTGACGACTTTTGTGCCGATATAAAAAACAAAAAAAGCCCCAATCCCTTATATACCAAGGAATTGAAGCTTTTATCTCAGATGACCTGTGAGGGACTTGAACCCCCGACCCCTTCCCTGTCAAGGAAGTGCTCTCCCACTGAGCTAACAAGTCGTTTCAAATGTAGGTTTTTTAAGAATTTTACATTACTTTGTAGATACTGACCACTAACCTTCTATTGGTTATATAATTTATTGTAAAGTGGTCATCATACTCCGTCAACTATAAACTCACCCTCTACATCAAATATATCGGTCTTTTGAAGATTACATTGGAGTGAAAAGTCACTCCTTAAATTCGAGAGTCTAGAAAGTCAATTATAAAGAGGATTTTAAGTTAAGAATCCTCTTTAAATATTATTATTTGTAAATTAGACAGAATTACATTTCTTATTGTTTCGATTTTCTTCTATGTAGATAAAACCCCCCAACAATTCCAGTTGGGACTAATACTAAACCACCAATTAGAATTTGTTTATTCCGCTCTTCTCGCTCTTCTTTTCCTTTTTTATAATATTTATTGTATAAATTTACTGCATTATTGTTATTCTTAAATTTAACTGGTATCGATAGTTCTTCAGCACTCTTACCAGCTTCAAACGCTTCTTCACGCAACTCTTCATCTTCTTCATTTGAATCAAATCCATTTTTATGTTGCTTTTGAAGATTGGAATATTCTTTATACTGGTCATCAGCTTTATACTTTGTCGTTGTAAACGCCAAGTCGTAACCTCGTTGATATGCTTCATCTTCTTTTGCATTATATCCATTTTCAAATCCTTGCTTAAAGGATATCTTGTATAATTCGGGAACGTCTTTAGGAATAGTAAAAGTCTGTTGATTATACCCTGCTTCATAGCCTTCCTTTTCATATGTTTCTTGTAAATGTTTAATCCTTTCGTCCTCACCTTTTTTAAAGCCTTCTTCAAATGCTTGTTTTGTTTCGTCTTCACTAGCATATTTAGAAGGGATATTGATGTCTTCATGTGTTAAACCTTGTTGATGCCCTTCTTCTTTTGCTTTTTCAGTTTGCTGCATCACTTGAATAACTTTTTTGTATCCAGCTGCAAAGCCTTTATTCCAATATTCAGTTTGGGAGGAGTTAGTTTGTGGATTTTGCTGAACTACTTTGTTTTCAAAATCTATTTTTCCTTGCTGGAATCCTATTTTCTCTCCTGCTTGATAATCCTCTTCTTGTTGTTTTTGAATCTCAGCAGCTTTTTTTGCTTCACCTTCCGTATATCCAGCTTCATAGCCTGCTTCATACCAACTATAGTCAGCGTTTGATAATTCAGCATATTTCTCTTCATGAAAATCTACAAATACTTCACCGTTATACCCATTTTGATATCCAATATCATAACCTTCATTTTGTAATTCTTCGTAATGAACTTCTAGTTCTTCTTCAGTCATAACTGGAACATCATTTGAATAATTAGAGTCAGAGGAAGTACCACTTGAACCAGAAGATGATGAACTATCCGCTCCACCATGCCCATGATACTCACCATACTCTAATCCCCATTTTTCGCAATTGGTGCGACAAGTATGTTTTCCAAAACTATCAGTATTTCCCGGATGCGCTTTCACTTCTTGGCATATAAAAATTAATAAAATTGAAGTCGCCAAGACGATAAAATTTCTTTTCAATCTTTCCACCTTCTCCAGTCTTTGTTAAGTATGTCTATTGTACTTAATAAACCAAAGAAATAATGTCGAATCTTGTATAGAATTGAAATAATAGATAAATATGAACTATACAACTATGAATCAAAAGTATCCTTATTGACTTTCTAATACTTTTATATAATTTAAAAATCTTTATTCTTTTCATCTTTAATTCGTTTATATTTATATAATTCCACTAAAAAGAGCGCTAACTAGCGCTCCCTTTATCATATTGCTATACATTTCTTTCTTTACTTGTAATAGGTTCGTATTGACTACGGTTAAAATCCATTATGTGTGATTTAACCTACTATACACCTTAAGCTTAATTGAGTGGGTTTAAAATGTGGAAATATACCCCCATCGTACTAAATAGATTAATAAACTATTCCTATTCCTTCTTTTATTCCTTTTTCTATTTGACCAATTTTCTATTATACTCACTAACACTTTTATAAACATTAACAAGATAATCCTTTAACTAAATTATGTGCTGACTGTTTCATTGAATTGTTAGTCAATATCATTTACTTGAATTTTACAACTAAAGCCTAAACTCCTATCCCTCCAATTTTAACTATCACAGCCAACTCCATCTCCATCTCTGTCAAGGTGTTTGGCGTATCCTGGCTCGCCTTTATGAATTGGTGCAGCACCTGCCGCCTTTGCTTGAGAACAGTTTTTATAAAATACATTAGTCTGTTGTTCCTGTTCCTCTGCTAATCTAGCTTCTTCTTCTTGTTTACGCTGTTCCTCTGCTAAACGAGCCTCTTCTTCTTGTTTACGCTGTTCCTCTGCTAAACGAGCCTCTTCTTCTTGTTTACGCTGTTCCTCTGCTAATCTAGCCTCTTCTTCTTGTTTACGCTGTTCCTCTGCTAAACGAGCCTCTTCTTCTTGTTTACGCTGTTCCTCTGCTAAACGAGCCTCTTCTTCAGCCTTCTCTGATTCAGAATCAGATACCTCAGTAGTTGATTTAATAGAGTCAGTTTCCGTAGGTTCTTCTCCAAAAACTATTGCAATAATCATTAGCAAAGTGAATAAATAAACAAGCGAAGCAATAGTCTTTTTCCACCACTTTCCACTTCGGAAGCCAAGTATTTTTTGATGCAATTTTCTTTTTTTAAATTTAAAAGGGATATTAACTTTTGACAGTATATTAGCAAAATCTTTACCTGAACTATTTAGTACTAGTTTGCCTTCATCATTACTAATTACTGTTTTAATTGCAAAGTGGTCAATAACTGCATTAGTAAAGAAGTTATAAGACCATTTGTTAATTTGTTTAGCCTTTCGTTCCTTATTATCATATTCATATAGTAGTACATTATTATCAACTACAATAAAGTTACCCTTTTTCTGTTTATCTTGATAGAAACCTTCAACAATTAGTTCAGCATCTTTATGCTTTTCACGCAATAATCTCTCGCCATTTTTTGTATGCCCCATATCATCTCGCTTCATAAGAAATGATGTAATTTTAATTTCACGATTTCGTAAATTTTCTAACGTTTCAGCATGTAGGAAATAATCAAAATCATGAGTAACAGTTGTAATAATCTTTTGAGATTGATTTGTAATCATATGTTCTAAAATTTCAATAAATTCTTGGCTATCATCATTTTTCTTAATATCATCAAATGTTCGTCTTGACCGACCAATCTGAAGTGTTATCTGCCACTCATTTTTGTCTTTTCCGTCGGTACGAACATCAATATCACTAATTTGTGAATATTTATAAACCATGTGTTCACGTTTAGAAATAAATAAAACAGATTCCGTCGTTAAAATAAAAACTCCATCTAGTTCACGACCACTTTTTTTATCACATTCTGCCTCTATAACTTTTAGAATTTTTTCAGTCGGATTTAAGATTGTATTTTGTGCTTGCATTAATAATTTATCATACTTTGAAACCAGTGCTTTTTGACCCATTGTAGGTCTTTTACCAATCCACTTTTGCATAATATAACCCCCATATTTAATCATCTTTAATTATTATAAACTTTTTTTGTATACTTATGGTTTTATTTGTAATATTCATAGTTAAAATTTCATAGTTTTTTACTATTCTCTTATAATACTTACTTCCTTTGATATAAAAAACCTATGCTTTTCAGTTATTGCTAACATAAAAACGGCGAGTTACTCCTGTCTGTCTTTACAATTGATATTCATTTCCCTAAGGAAAGTACTACGGTTTTTTCATCAAAAAATCCTACCTTCCATAAAGAAGATAGGATTTTTAATTCTATTGAAATGATAAAATGCCCAAAATCATCTATATTAGGCATTATGGTATGTGCAGGGTCTTCTGGCTTGTCAGCAATAACAGCTTCAGTTGTTAAGAACATAGCTGCTACAGATGCTGAAAACCCTTATATAATCATGTTTTACTTATATTCAATTAGCACTAACCACTTCTCATGATAAAGCTACAATTTAAATTGTAAAGTAGTGATGGAAAACTGTAAAGTGGTTTAGATTCATCAAACATTTTTTATCAAGAAACCTATCTCTTCATGATTTAGGTCTTTGCCATTTCATTTATTGGCACTTATCCTCTTTAATACATAAATCATCATTTATTTTAATGACTAATATGACAAACAGTTTAAGAATCAAGTAGTAATCTATCTCGTATTGTTTCTCATCATTAGTATTTGTTCCATGTAAGTACTTGTTTCGAATATCATGACCATTGGTAAATTTTGATTTATTAAGATAATAATCAAAATAATCTTGTTCATTTCTTGAAAACAGGCTGGTTTCAAAATCAACAAGATTGCGACTATTTAACTCTTCTATCAATAATTGTAAATCCTCAGAATAATGCCAATAACTCATTACTTCTCTATAATACAGTTCCTTTAGAACATATATGACTCTCTGGTCAACAAACTGAATGTGTCCCATGTTACTTTCACAGATTAAGTCATTATCAAATAACCATTGCATTGTATTCAATTGATACGCTTGAAAATCGCTTCTGGTTAACTTTTCAGAAATTATTAATTGGAAAAAATTCTCATATCTCTCATCTTTATTTGGTAAATAGAATATGCTACTCTGGTCAGAAAACAATAAGAATGAAGCTGTTTTATACCAGTCACTAGAAGAGTAAACATACTTCATTTTATTAAACGACTTAATATCTTTAATTTTAAAACTTGAAGATGACATTTGAATTAATTCTTGGTCTATCACTCCATCTTCAATCAAAGTATTATACTGTTTAAAAACTCTATCTATCTCAGGGAGAATAGTTCTACACTTTTCGAAATATGATGCTTCACTCGACGGCATTTTAACTATAAAATCATTAATTTGAAATTCTTCTTTCAAATAATAATCAAAAAACCATTCAATCATTTCTTCCAATCTTACACCAAGAATATTTAACACACTAAAATAACTATGTATTTCAGCATTAGACAACATTTCTTTGAAGTAAAAAGAGAATGATTGGTAATACAAATGTTCTGCTTGTGGTCTAATTACTGACTCTAGAGCAGAGCTTTCACTTTTTTTTGAATCGAATTCTAATCTCATATTATCATCAACAAATCTAAATAGATAAATAAAATTATTCCAAAGTGTAGGAAAATCAGTATTTTCTTCTATCCACTTTCGACTTACCTTGATGTCTGCAGTACTACCATCCATAGTAAATAATATTGCTTCATCTTGGTCGTTCGGATAAGAAATCGTTACTCCCGATTCAATACCTGTATCGTTATTAAAGATTTTTTCTTCCTCTTTTTCTGCTTTCCTCTTGGCATGCAACTTGATTTTATCGGGTATACTTAACCCCTTATTTGGTGGGAAATTTATGATTTTTCTCAATACATTTATATGAACTAGCGGTGAGTCTATATATTCATCAATCAAACTTAATATATCTGTTTCATTTAAAGATGGTGGCAAATATAAATCATTCTCTTTTAAATACTTTGACAAAATTGTTTCTGCATTCCTAGAGTCAGATAATAAAACGCTTTTAACTGCTTCATTAAAGTACTCAGTCAGTCTCTTAAACTTGAGTACTGTATAAATGTGTACATTTTCCTTTTCAAGAAATCGTCTAAAATCATCAATTTCAATTCTTTGATATAATAACTTGTAACTTTCAAGAACTTCAAAGAAGTCTTCTGTGTTATCAAAGTCAATTTCATCATATAGATTGATGAAGTTATCCTTATGACAGCCTACGAAGATGCCGATTTTTTGCTTAATTTTCTTCTCAAAAGTTTTTATATCAATACTTGTCTTTTGTACAATATGGTTACTAAACTTTTTAATGTTTATGTATTTCAAAACATTAT
The DNA here is from genome assembly GCF_009720625.1 of Metabacillus sediminilitoris. Classification (NCBI taxonomy): domain Bacteria; kingdom Bacillati; phylum Bacillota; class Bacilli; order Caryophanales; family Bacillaceae; genus Metabacillus; species Metabacillus sediminilitoris. The sequence continues at coordinate 1,068,748 of NZ_CP046266.1, read as the reverse complement.
GAAAGTCTAATAAATCTGTTATACCCCATTCAGAATCAATAGCTTTATTTTCAACCATTTCTACTATCTTTCTCAGTTCCCAACCACTAGCCATGTCATGCTCAGAATGAAATTTAATCCCTGACATATGTTCTCCTTTCGTAACCAAGTAAATGCTTTAACTATAGTCTAATAATGAAATGGACTATTCTTGTATTAATTCCTTTATAATCGTCCCCAACGAGTTAAAAAGGTGAATTGTGTGAGTATTTTTTGGCATTTTCAATATCTCTTTGTTTAATATTTAGTTTTTCTCTCCAAATCTCACCTTCCGATTGAATAGTTTTAACTATCTCATCCGCTTCTTGAAAGCATCTTGAAATCTGGTAATTCAAAGCCTCACTGCTTAAATCTTCCCTTTTGACCCATAATGGTATATTGTCAAATATTGCTATAAATTCTTGATATTTATGAAGAAAATCATCTAAGTACTTATCTTTTGAGTGACCAAAATCACCAAAGTTCATAAAACACTCGTTTATTAATTCAGCATTGTTTGATACTTCTTTATCAAACAAATCAATCTTCTGAGATATAAACAAGCTTCGTAATAGGTTGTATAGGGGAAAAATCGCCTCGTATAAACCATGATTTTTAATAAACAATATCTTATCGTCAATAAAAACATTTTCTTCATAATAATCACTCAGTACACTATAATCATTTGCCACATTCCAGTAAAACCCCTTTTCGTCCATTTCTCCAATTGCAATGGGTTTATACTTATCATCCAAAGAATTATTTATCCATTGTCCAGTTAAAATCCAATTCCGCATGATATAATCGCTACCATTTTTAGCTACATAAATCCAAACTACATCATTATCTGATTTTTCTTCTAATATACCAACTACTATTTTCTTTATTTCATCAATATTCAGTGGTTCATTTAATACGATAACTAATGAAACACGAGATGCGTTAGGGTGAGGGATATCTGACTCTTCAATTACTGAATACATACCTTCACTAGAAAAATTAATATATTTGTATTTTTCTTTTATATATTCAGCTACTGATGGCAACTCTGGATATATAAAGGTCTCGTTTATTCCATATTTTTCATCTAATTCACGCTTTACAGAAGCTTTATATTCGTAGGGAATTTTAACAATGGCAATTGGTTCAATAGTATCTAGTGTTTTTAATTGACGAAGGATTTTTTCTCCTTCAACTATATTTCCGCAAATAGCAAACGTTCCTTTTTGATTGTATAATCGAGGATTTAGTTCCTTTAACTCATCCAAAGGTTTAACAAAAATAGTTTCCTCTGCCAAATTTAAAATTTCTTCTTTAGAAATCGATTCATAAAAATAACACTTATATTGTTGTTGAATATTTCCAATGTCATAATCTTTAAGGGTTGCTAAAAGAGAGAGTAAATTGATTTGTTTACTATTCATTTCATGAGACTTTTGTGAGTATAGATAAACATATCCATCATCTTTCTTGGTGTCTTGCACAGCAAAGAACAGTGCAATGAGTGGCTCAGTTGTAACATCAATTAGTCTAGTTGGGATACCATAATGCTGAAGTTTTGCTAAACGTTGAATTGGTTTTGACAGTGGTTCAAATTCATTCTGTTTCATTTCTATAGACTCAGCATAAAGAGCAAATTCATAGTTTAAATACCCTTTATCTCTTGCAATGCTGGAAGTAATTTCTTCATATTTAGCACCTTGTCCTCGAAACCAAACATCCTTTTCATTACTGTAGTGTTCTATCACCTTATTAAAAATGGATATACTATTTGCTTGTTCCATTTTTTAACCTTCTCCCTCCAGTCTATTTCCACTTATTGTAATGTCTAAATTGAATTTGGGCTTAAACTTTGTTAATCTACTAATTTCATTAATCTTTAAACTTCAATTTGACAATTGCATTTATTTTTTATAATTTAATGACCGTCTTTCATAGGTTTCAAGTATTAGGTTATCTAGTAAATTAGCTTTCATTTTTTTTTGAATTATATTGCTTGTGAAGATTTTATATTCAGTTAGCAATATCTTACTCGGACTTGGTACAGGTATGTACTGACAAGAGTCATTTACTTCCTGTCCTTCCCCGTTTATTAAAACTATTGCTTTGAAATTATCTTTCCCCCAAATATTAATATATGCTCCGTACCTATAATTTAAAGGTTCTCTCATCCAATCCTCTTTTAGTTTACATATATCAGATTGATTATCTTTTTTTGATTTTTTCAATTCAACTACTAAGTAATTCAAAGAATTCGTCCTTCTCTTATGAAAAATAATATCTGGTCTCCTATTATTGTAATTACGTTTTGTTACATCTAAATCAACATTTAACCAAAAAATATACTTTGCAATTTCGTTAGACAAATGATAACTTAAATTCCATTCTGTAAAATTTGTATATCTAGTATTAACAAAAATATCTGGTTGATTTTGAAAAAGATTTTTGATAGAAGAATATATAATATCTTTAATTAATTCATCCACAGCAACAAGCCTCCTCTAATCTATATATTGATTCTCGATATATCTCCTTTGCACCGTAAGAATAATTAGATATTTAATTTAGTACAACTTACTAATGTAATCTTCATAAGTAAAGTACTCCTTTTAACTTTGTATAGGAAAATGATACCATAACGATACAGAAAAAAGCAGCACCATAAACACTACTCTCATTTAACTCTTAAAGTATGGTTAAGGTGATATGGGAATATACTACATAACAATACATTCAAAATGTGGTATATTTTTGGACTATTAATAAGTGTCGCATGGAAAGAATCGCAAAATTTTGTGGTGACGATATGTAGTAACCTAGGACGAAACCGCTGAAAAAGTTCCGTAAAAACGTGCTTTTGTACCCCCATATCATCTACTGAATATAAAAAGAGACCCCTAGAGAGTCCCTTGTAATTGCTTAGCTTCTAACTCATTTTTCCTTCTGATTAGAGTTCTCTTATTAATCCCTGTCATATCTTCAACTTCCTTGTATGTATGATTCTCAAGCAATTTCAAAGCATGTTTCACTTGTTGCTTAGAATGCTTTCTTAGTCTTCCCTTTCTGAAATCCTCATGCTGCTTTGCAAGACACCCATTTCGAATGGAAGGAATCGAAGAAAATCGTGGTGCAGATTTGTCCCTACCTATCCTTATTCCTCAGAACCCACCTAGGTAATTTGTGGGAATTACCGCCCCCATTCCATCAACAAAAGAAAAGAGTCTTCTCGGCTTAGGAGTCTTTTTAGCTAGCTTCATATTCCTTAACCTTGCGATAGAATGTTGCCTTAGTCATATTTGATTTCTTCATTGCTTCAACCGCAGTGATTTCTCCTGCTTTCCATTGTTTATAAGCCTGCTCAAATTCAGATGTAATAGATGTTTTAGGTCTTCCTAGGTGTTTACCTTGTGCCTTTGCTGAAGCTATGCCCTCCGCTTGGCGAGTCTGAATCTTAATTCTCTCTTCCTCAGCAACCCATGATAATATTTGTAATACCAAGTCAGATACAAATGAACCGATTGAATCATTGTACTTTCGTGTATCCAGTAAAAGCATATCAACTACAACAATATGTGCTTTGATGTTCTGTGTGATGTCTTTCCACTCGTTTAGAATCATCTCTTTGTTTCGTCCAAGTCTATCTAAAGAGTGAATGTATAGTGTATCTCCTTTTCGCAAACGCAATTTCAAAGCTTGGTATTGAGGTCTATTGAAGTCTTTACCGCTTTGCTTGTCGATATGAATATCACGCTCATCAATTCCAAGAGCATACATACTATCCAGTTGTCGTGCTTCGTTTTGGTCTTTACTACTTACTCGTACATATCCAAACTCTTTGTTATCCATGTTTATCCACCTTTGATATCTGATATTCATATCTTACCGAATGTGTATCAAAAGGTCAACAACAAATATGATACGTTTCAAAAGTAGATTAGACACCATACGAGACTATCCAAACCGTTATTCAACCGTTTCATGATATGTGTTCCAAAAAGTGTACCTTTTGAAACTTTAGCTAATCAGAAACAACATAACAAAAGCAGCAGTGAGATTTCCCCTCTAATCTCACGTATAGAATATACTTCTGTTGTCGGATATCATTATCGAAGTTAATCAGATTATCACTATATGTTTAATTACTTTATCATACTAAAACCTACCTAATATTTGAGTCGTGTCGGAAATTTACCGAATACTTGTTTGTGGATGAGCATGGTTTCTGTATCCACCAACAAATTAACATGGAACTTTACAGCAGGTTTCATTATGCTCCAGATTTAATCCAAGCATAAATGAACAAAAGTGGTAAGAACCCCTCCAATTTCTCTAACTTACTATTCCTCCGATAATTGACCTTGCACACCTACCTATGTATAAGGCATAAGATACGTTGACAGTTATGCAGAAGGAGGACAATCATGTATTCAAATCATAATTTCTATAATTATGGTGTTTATTATAATGACTATTATCGTACAACAAATGACACTCAACTTGTAAATGATATTCAGAAAGCAATTAATGCAGAGTATAGTGCTGTTGCTTGTTATGAAAAGTTAGCCAAACTAGCACCTACACAGGATGAAAGGAACAAAATACTTGAGATACAAAAAGATGAAAGGCGTCATCTTGAAGAGTTCAGTAAAATTTATACAAATCTAACAGGTAGGCAGCCAACTTTTAAAATCAGTGAGGAATGTCCAGCTAAGTACAGAGCAGGAATCGAATTTGCCTTTAAAGATGAACAAGAAGCCGTTGATTTTTATTTAGATATCGCAGATAAGGCACAGGATGCTTCTATTAAAGATAGATTTCGTCGTGCAGCAGCAGATGAACAAAATCACGCTGTATGGTTTTTGTTTTTTTTAAAATCAAAGGTAACACACACTAATCGGCAAGTTGAAAATTACGGTGCTAAAGGAGCATTAAGTGCTTCCACATTGTCCGTACCTCAAATGCTGACTTATGCCCTTCAAGACGAATACTTGGCACAAGCAAGATATGATAATATTCTAGGAACTTTTGGATATATTCGTACATTTGCACAAATAAAAGAAGCCGAAATGAGACATATAAATGCGTTGTTGCCTCTTTTTGAACGTTATCAAGTACCTTTACCTGTAGATATATCGCAGTCATTCGTTTTAACTCCAGAAAACATTAAGGCAGCATATGCTGCTGGCGTTCAAGGAGAAATAGACAATATTTCTATGTATGAAAGATTTTTATCACTTGATATCCCTAACGATATGAGAACGGTTTTTTCACAACTTCGTAACGCCTCTTTGAGTCATCTTGCAGCATTTGAAAGAGGTCTTGCAAGAACTTTTTAGATTAAGGTGTAATTATGTCAATTTACATCATTAATAATTTTTCTAATGGAATCCTTTTTTCAGTAGTTTTAAATACAGAAAAAGGAGTATGATTATTAATGGAATCATACTCCTTTTGTATTGTTAACTAGTAGAACCTAAAGTTAGCAAAGGTTAAGTAAATCTTTTATCAAGAGGATTTTTTCTTTTAACTATATGATTTTACTCTAATTCTGCATCTTTTTGCTTTTCTGTAGAAGTTTGGATTCTCCTGTACGTTCCCATTCTTCAACTGTTTCATATGCTTTCTCAGGAGAATACCCTTTCCCTACAAGAACTCCCATTAGAATAAATTCTTGAAGAATGTGTGTCATATTAATTCCTTTTTTAACGTCTTCCAAGCCTTCTTTTACCAAAAATTCCGTATATCTTATCCATTCATCTGGAGTCCTTCCAAAAACTACTGTATTTCCATTTTCGTTACCATAGCCTTCTTCTGCAGCCATTGCGTCTGCTTTAGTCCTATGAACAGTACCAAACGGATGGTTGGGAGGAGCATATATTGAGTAAAGTTTTAGCGGGATATTACCTGTATTGATTACATTGTGCCATGTTCCAGCAGGTATCATGATTGCAGAATCATCATAGATATTTCTTTTAAAATTTAAATTATCTTTCCGCTTGCCCATTTGAACAATGCCCTGACCTTGTTCAACACGTAAGAATTGGTCAACGTTAGGGTGCATTTCCAAACCAATATCTTCGCCAACATTTAGACTCATTAAGGTAACTTGCAAATGAGTTCCTGTCCATAAAGCGGTACGGTACGTGTTGTTTTGCTTCGTAGCTTCATTGATATTAACGACAAACGGTTCTGCTCCATAATCTTTTAATGAAATTCTGGCATCACCATTGGAAAAACGAAATGAACTGTTTGCATGTCCCTCAACAGGAATATTCCAATAAACAGACTGTCTACCATAGTTATTCATTGGTACATTAACATAATAAGGATATTGATGTGGATACATATTTGGATAGTAGTACATTTTTCTCAATCCCTTCACAGATTATCAAATTATCCTATGCACTATGTTAGGTGAATGTACTTAAATTCAAATTGCTCGGAACATGGAAAAACACAAGAAGATAAGCCACTGTCTTGAATCGTTGCTTCCTAATGATGATTATCTTTTTTCATTTTATCTTAATATCGAAAAGGGTTAGAGAGTGAAGGATTGTACGCTTCATAAAATCACAGTTTTATTAGTTATTGTACACCCATGTTTCGGCTTCCAATCCATGTCCATCCACTCCAATATCTAATAAGGGAGACCATACTATGGTTAGTTTCTTTCAATAAACCTGCGTAATTATATTTTTTTACAGTAACAGTCAAACGGTAACGAAATAGAAATAGGGAAACCCTTACTACACTTTCATTTTCAATATATAACAAATGGTACCGTTTAACTACACTCTATCATTCACGATGATTTTCCCTACCAATATTAGTAAAAAAAATTACAACAATAATAAAGAAAAAGACACCCTAATTTATTGGATGCCTTTTTACAAATATTTCACTCGTTCTTGAAACGCTTTCTTCAGAAATGCAATTGCATTTGAATTTCTATATAAGTCTGAATAAAAATACACATTAGAATTTATTCACTTGTAGATGCAGCCTGTTTCAAATTTCCAATTAATTGGTTTACACTCCTAACCATCTTAGAAGCATCTCTTTGAGAAATCACATGTTCTTGCCCATGGACTAGTTTATTTCTCAAACTTACCCATTTTTCAACATCACTTTTAGAAACCTCATCTAGCACACCATTCTCTACTGCTAAATTAAGGAGTGCTAATATCGACATCGGAATATGACGATTAAAGACTTTTATCCTTTTTATAGTAGTTCCTACAGTATTCCCATCAAATAGTTTTCTTAATTCAGATTCTAAAAGTGTGAACGCTGATATAACAGCAGCTTTATATTCTTGTTTCCCTAATAAACGTTCTGGTTCATTAGTTAAGTCAATCATAATATTCTCAGATACTTGGGTTAACCACTCTTCAATTACATTTGTAAATTCTTCTGATTCAATGTTATTCAAATATATATTTCTGTCAACAAATCTTATATTATGGTTACCATTTAGTTTTGTATCAAAGCCATTTGCAGTCTTTGAAGATAAAACAAGAAGATAAAGAGGTTTTTGACGTTTTTCAAGGATATTTCGAATTTCATTTAAACTTTTATCATCTTCAGCATCAAAGATAATCATATCTGCTCTTTCTATTAAAGCTGTTTCTCTGGCTGTTATGTTATCACCCTGCATGACCAACTCATCTGATGAAACTGGTGAAAATCCATAATCCTCTATTATAGGAAAGATGTAGCTTCTGTATAAAGAAATACTTGAGTATGGTACAGCAACATAGCATAGCCTATTCGTAGCATCTACTGGTAAAGAAAGTTCCGCTAAAGTTTGCTCATTAAAAACAAAACTTTTACTTGGTAAATTTTCAATCCAATACTCTCTAATTTCTTCAAATAATGTTTCAAATACTTCAGCATAAGATTTTGCATTAATGTTTATTACATTTACTCCTCTTCTTTTATACCTATTCACAGCTGCATGTTTTGCTCCTACAGATAAAACATATGCAGGTCTTCGTAATTCACCTAAACGATTACTAATAATTTGCCATACTTGTCTAAAATCCGCATCCTCTAGACTATATCCAATAAACAAAGGAGTACGAGTTATTAAGAGATTTGCTAGATAAGTGGATATTAGTGGGAAATTTTCTAAAAAGGAATCATAATCCTGTTCAGTTGCTACTATCCTATTTGGATGATGTAAATCCCCGTGTAACTTTAATAAAAGAACATTTTTATAATAATTAATTAACTGGTTAGAACCTATAGATAATTGTTCCTCATCCATTATCGGAAGACAGTATTTCCCAACATTGTCATATCCTTTTTCCAATAAAAAATCAAAATTTGTAGTACAAACTATATCAAAGGGTACTCTACAAAATGATTTATGAACATTACTTGGTTTTGAATCTGCAACAAATAATAGTTGAGATAACTTTTCTACTAATTTAGAACGAGAATACTCAAAACTATATGCGGATATGGCATCTAGTGCATTGCTATACGGGTAATCGATTAAATCCTCAGAAAAGCTTTTTCCTAAATCTTCCCACAAGGGCATTTTTTTCCCTTTAGGTAATTCACAATTAAGCGAAAAACCTGCACCTATAATTGGAATACATCGATTATTTAATATATCTTCTAGTAATGGTTTAGGAATGAATTGAATATACTTTGTCATAATTTCCTCACTTTAAAAGATTCAAAATATTTTTTCCTATCAAACTAATTTATCTAGATTACAAATTATAAACAAACCTTTGATGATGATTAATTCTTTTTAAATATACATGACTTTATACTAGCCTCTTTATTTAAACAAATATTACAACACCAGTTTACAATACTAATAAAATCAAAATATTATTAAGTTTTCTGTCACTAGGAAATAATGGTTAAATAATGCTAAATATGGAAAAATCCATCCTCATTATAAGGCTTGAATAACAACAATTCATAATTGGATACTACCTAAATTCCTACTTCGTGAACATTTCAAATTTATAGTATTAGTAACTTGGTGTAGGACTGCTGTTAGACGATTGTCTATTAAATTGCCTTTCAATTATGGCAGCATATGCTAATGGTTGACGCTCAATTTCTTTTATTTTCTCCGTACTAAGGGCAACACCAACTGCACCTAATATTCCGACAGTTGCACTTGTAGTATCAAGTATACTATCCTCAGAAATCCCTTTTACTAAACTCAAGGCTGGAGACGCAATTGAACAAAATGTAGCAAAATTTATCATTCTCCATTTAAATGATTTCATACTTTCTGAAATATATCTGATTTCATCCCTTGAATTTTCAGCAAATATCTTTAGCTTTTCTTCAACTTGGTACTCTGGAAGGAGTTCAAGATTAAGAATAGACTCTTCTACGTATCTACGAAATCTTGTTAGCTTGTCATAATGCTTCTCTTTAAACCGATAAATATCGTAAGGGTCTTCGATATAAGCAGGAACAGGTAATACATTTTCAATAATCCTTGTCCTAAGTTGTTCTTTTAGTACCTCTCGGGTGTTCTCTTTCTCAACATTAGGAAGGAAATAGGATAACTCATTATAACTATCAGTAAGAGGTGTATATTCTGTAATTGTTCCTAGTACAGTTGCAAGGTATGTCATAAAATTAGATGCCGTATACCCCTCCACAGTGTACCATGACCCTCGTCCCTTAGTTGCTAATCCTCTTTGTTCTAGTCTATGTCCAAGGCTTCTAAGCTTCCCCATATGTATTTCTGTTGTCGTTCTTATTACTCCATCCTGACCAATTAACCCTAACCTTCCCAATTTAGAAATGGGACAAAATGCAGAAGTATTATCAATAAAATCTATGAATGCCTCTTCAAAGTTAGGTACATTCCATAAATGCTGCTCTGGTACTACTTGCTCAATCAACTCGACCTCTACTAATTTTCTCATATGCTCTCCTAGCAGGTTTGGCTTTTTTAAAAACTCTAGAGGTACGATAGAACCTACCTTATCCCAATAAAACAATGACCCCATTAACCATTGGCTTTTAGGAATAGAAATCGAGGGAAAATATAGTATTTTATCCACTGCATTCTCTCCTTTCATTTCATTGATTATCTACCATTTTTCATTCTCTGTTATCACATGAACCTTGATTCTATCATCGAATTACCTAGGCGGCTTAAAAACATTAACCCTGTGCCACTTCATATAAAGCTGCTGCCTCTCATTCATACTAATAATCATAGTTTCATTGATATTAAGAAAAACCATTGTAGCTTCATCCAAACTATCTGAAATCACAATTGCTCCATCCTCATAGAAACTTATATAACCTTTGTCAAACAACTTATCATGATTTGGACATAGTAAAAAACCATTATTAACATCTAGCCTCTCTTGATGATTAGATTGACTCCATGGCTTAATATGACTTGCTACAAGGAATCGTTCATCAGAAACTCCACATAATCTACATTTCTTTTCAATATTTAAAAGAGATTTCTTAAACGTTGATTGACCTATTCTAGACTTAATGACTTGTTCTTTCTCAGTCTCTGTTACTTCAATTTGTTCTGGTGCAGCTGTGACAATTGATTCTAGCTCAATATATTCGTCTGCAGAAGACCTACCTTCTATTTCTCGTTCACCATTATCTTTTTGAAGATATCTTTTAAGAGATTCAATAACTAAACTAAAGTCAGAATTCTGCTGCACTAACAGTTGTATTGCCTCATCTATGCTTAAATCCTTAAAGATTCCTTTATGCTTATCTTTTAATCCAATAAAGTGCAGTATTCCCATTGCTTGATATCCACGGCTTTCATCGGGATTCATACCTACTACATGCTCATCAAGCCAGCGGTGCGTTCTTGAATGAAATAAGTATTCATAAACAATCATATCTCTAATTGATTCATTATATAGGTTATATTCCCTAGAACGATTTACAGGTTCAAGTTCTGGAACACTGAATAAAGTACTTTTATCTGATTTTTCATTTTCAACAATTGTAAATCCTAGTCTACTAAGAAATCGATTTGTTTCGTCTCCACCACTAAACAAGGAAGGAGAATATTCTTCACCATTAGCAAAAATGTTTGCAATCGATATTACATATTTAGGTGGGTAATTTCCACCAGCATAAGAAAGATTAAACCTTGTCGATTCTCTTCTTTCTGGTACTCCCTCTCTATCAATCTTTTGAATAGCTTTTAAGATATGTTCCTTATTAATATTTTGGGGAATAGTCACTAATTGCACCTCAATGTTTCACTTTATTATTTAGTATTTATTGAATAAAACTGCAGCTGCTCACCAATCCCTTTTCCTTGAAGCGGTACATTACAATCGATACCTTTTTGTTCAAAGACAGAAATTAGATACTCTCTATATTTGACTCCAGCATAAAAGTCTATATTCGTTATATTCAATTGCAAACTATCTATCTGCTTAATAACTAACTCTGACCATGATTTACGCTCTGATGCTCTCATATTGTTAAGAGTTAAGTCGTAAGGCTCAATTACATCATGTTGTTTTAATAGTCCATACTTTGCAGATAATACAAACCACTCATCATAATCCTTTTGCTCTAAATATTTAACAGCTTTCTTAAACAAAGTTGACTCTTGGTACATCTCTCTAGCACTGCATGGATAATCGGCTTTTAATTTAGTACAACTTACTAATGCTATCTTCATAAGGAAATTACTCCTTTTAAAATCATATAGGAAAATCATACCATATTGGTAAAAAAAGAGCAGCACCTATGATACTACTCTCATAAAATATTGTATGTGTTTCTGTACCAATGGACATCGTTAGGAGAAGTAGCGTACTTACCATAATAACTAGTTATCATATCCAAGAACAAAGTGTCATGAATACGACACTTCATTCTCAAGCTGAAATAAGGTAACTCGTTGAAGTTACTCCATTCTTAACCCATGGAACTAAGTAACTTGTAGAAGTTACTCGGCTGTACTGTAAGAAGAGAGAAAAATTTTAATAATAGAGAGAAAGGATAAAAAGAGAGAAATACTATGCTCCCATCGCAAACGATGGGGAGCGTTGTGGATTTAAGTCGTGTTGTAAATATCTATGTTTAGACATCTAAAAAGGCTTACCTAGTGCCTTCAGATTGAGTCTTTTAGATTGAATAATGACTTACTGGAGTGCCTTCTGACTTGTGTCTGAGCCATTCCGAACAGTTTGTGAACGTGTGTCTATATGAATGGATTCTCTAACATTTAAACACTTATGAAACAAACTAAACAGCGGAGTATTTAATATTCTAAATAAACAATGGCTCTAACTAGATAACCAATAAGCAGATGAAAAAAACAAGATTGAATATATGAGAAAAGGGTAAAAAATGTTATGAAAAATACTTTTAAAAACGCCCATAAAAAGTGCCAAAATATGCTATTATTGACATATATATATAAGGAAAAGGAACTTTTTATGAAAAACTTACTTTTTAGCCCTTTCGTAAGAGCATTTGTGACATTGATAACAGCATTTGGGTCTGGTATCCTATGCAGTAGTGTGGTTACTGATATTACAGTTGAAGGAAAACTGGATTTTACACTTCTTCCAACATCTAAGGTATTTTGGTTTACTGGTGCTTTCATTATTGCTTTGCTGTTTTACTATGTACCAATGACAAAGAGGGATATGGCAACTAATGAAATACTAAGTAAATATGAAGACCAGGAACTTTTGAGTTCTTATTATAAGGGACAACACAAGGGTCTTGTAAGGCTGGCAAAGAAAGAATTAAAACTAGGAAACTTAGATAAATTAGAAGATATCAATAAATATGCGAATGGAGTGTTTGGAAATGAGCCAACCACTAATGACGATGCAAGCAAAAAACAAGATACAGGAGCTAGGTAAAAGTCCTTTATTTAGAAATTCTCTAGAAAAATTTCTGAAAATAAGTGAAATGTACACTAATAAAAATGAGGCAAAACTAAAATACAATCCTTTATTTGAAAGAAAATATAGTAGGATGATTAAAAAAATCACTAATGAAGATGATGTCTATATGTTTAGAGATAGAAATAACAGGTTTGTATTCACAATAGAAAAAGATAATAATGACAAAGATGTAACTATACTTATAGATGTATTAGATAGAAATGATGTAAGAACAAGATTGAAAAATAAATTGGTCGGAAAATAGGAGCAACCAAAAAGTTGCTCCTATTTTTATTTTTCCTCTTATAACATTACTATATGATAAATGAATATTTTTAAAGACAACTAACTTGCTTTGTTACTTTAAGTACATTCTTTCACAAACTCACAATCAATTTTACTTACTGTTACAGATAATAAAAGAAGAATTTTATTAGTTTGTGTAATGCTTGGATTCCTACCTATGTGAAATCATCTTCTCCGACACATAAAAAAGGAGAGTCTCAGTTTAAGAGAACCTCCTATGTGTTGTATTAACATAATTTATAATCAAAACAATCTTATTTATTTTCTACTTGTGGTATTGCCAATTTCCTTTCAAGTCGCACCAAGGTCTTGGTCATAGCAGTAAGTACAATCGCTTCTTTTTTTTCGTACTAGGTGGCAGCGTGCTACCATGTCCAGCGAATGGTTCAACATTTCTCCTCTTGTATATCTCAAGGGTGTATTCTAATACAGGCTCTGGAAATTGGAACGGTTTCGATAACCTTGAAAGAAAGATGCAAGCGTCTGAATTTATACTGCTGCTAAACCTACAACATCTTTTGCTTAAGTTGAATATTAGATATCACCGTGAAAAACCCTTAGTACTTTACTATCAGTTCTAATTCATCACCAATTTTTAAACTCCTAATGCAAGCATCCAATCATCTTTTGGCTTTTCTTTCTCTTCATAGAATATAGAAGACGACTCCTTAAGCTTTGTTTCTTCCTCTTTTTTCTTTTGTTTTTCTCTTTCCTTTATACGTTTTTGTCTCTCTCTATACTCTTTGTTGTAATCTTTAATTGGAGTAACAGGGTCATTCTTTAACTTTTCATTCGCCTTTCTTTGTAAATCAAACTGTCTTTTACGTTCCTTAGCATTTGCAATAATGTTATTTGAAAAGTATCCTGCCCACCCAAATTCTGGAATACCATTATTTCGACAAGTAAATTCTAATTCTTTAATAACAATTAATAATTGGTCAGTTCCGCAGATTTCAATTGCCTCATTAATCTTAGATTTAGTACCCTTGTGCATTGCTAATCCAGCTTTAACAAAACCCTCTAAAGTTGCTTCAATTGATGGGTCAAAACCAGTATTGTCACTTTTTTGTTTATCAGATTTAGACACAACTTCTTTTTTCGCCTCAACAACTGCCTCCTGTTGTTTCTTTCTGACCTTTGAAATGCGACTTGTTTCTTTAGCTTCAACAACCGCTTCTAATACATCTTCTTTATCATTCCAACGAGAATAAATGTTCTTTGATTTTTCGTTTATAGTAACTGTATCGATGTAAATTAGTTCATATTTTATTAGTATATCGTTATACCTAATTACAGTCTTTCTATCAAATCCCGTAGCTTCAGCTATTTGTTCTATAGTAGGATATGAAATTTTCCTTTCTTTTCCACTCTCGTTAACCATACCAACAATGTACAAATACTGAAACATAATCATTTGTTTACATTCTCTCTCTTCAAAGTAAACTAATTTGTTAAAGTCTTCTAAAGACATTTTCACAAAATTATCCTCTACTAAAGGGACTTTAGCATAAAAGTACTGTGTGCCTTTCAGTTCCAACAGGTTAATCCTTTTCTTTAACTTAAAGTCCACGAAAAATTCTAGTCCCAAATTACTTTCTAAATTTGCTAATGATTGCTTAATCTTATCTCTGTTTTCTGTTCTATTAGCAATACCAAGCATTTCAGCTAACTGCGGTAAATGCACCATAGCACCACCATCAAGTAGTGAATTCTTATTAAGGATGGAATAGATGTAAGCTTCATTTGCTCCCAGATTTAAGATTGTTTTTGAAATTTGAATGTGTAAATTTTCTTGTTTTAACAACTTTAAAACTCCTCTGTAATGTTTTTTTTAAACTAACATTACCTCCAGAGTGTCATTATTCTTCCCCTTGTTTAGCCTATTACCTTCTTTATTTCTTCCTTTAGCCTCACTCACACAAAGAAAAAAGCAAACAAAATGCTCGCTTGCGAGCGTCTATTCTCTTTCTTATTATTTGTTTCTTTCTTATTACTTTGTTTCTTTCTTATTAGAGTACCGTTGAGTGTGTATATTTCTACAGTCAGTGATATAATTAAGATTATTGAATGTAGAAATACATACACTCGTTGACTCCAACTTAGGATTGAGTGTGTATATTTATACACTAGTTAACTTGTTACCTGAGGCAACATCATCAACAGCTCTTATGTTAATTATTATACCAAAATCAATAATTAACATTTTATGTTTAAAACCATCAGTAAAAAGCTGTCGAATCTCGACATAAAATCCCAAATGTTGTGTCAAGCTCTTTTTTGAAAAATGTTTCATCTTTTAATTTCTAATGACTATTAGCTTCGAATAAACGATAGTGTTTTACAAGGGAATCTTTTTGTAAACTCTTGATAGGAAATATCGAGGCAGTTAATGTTTGTCTTAAGAAATCTAATTGAGGTATACACTATTAATGTAGGCACAAACATAGTTATCCTTCTCGTATCGGGATTTTTCACACCGTGTTGATGTGGAATGAGGCACTATCTCACTTTCACCATATTACTTTCGAACGACTATCTATTAGACACTGGTAACACAAACAATTTAAAGTGCCATCACAGGAAGATTTTTTTGATGATTGTGTTTCTACTTCTCCATACCTTTTTAATTCAAAATTATCATCCCATTCTCTTTCAATAAATACTGTCTCAAATGATAATAAGAATTCTTCTAGAGTTCCTTGTATGTTAATATTGTGCTTTTTTGCAGTTTCCTTTACCTGCCGTACTGTTTTATTTCTACTAAATATCCATAAATCTTCATTCCTAGGTGGATTAAAGTACCAAATAAATAGATGTTCTAAAACATGAAGAGGATAGATATCTGGGTCTATGATAACAACATGTAGGTACTGAATATTATTATCGAGTTTGCCGTTTGTTTTATTTGTATGACTTCTAATTCGATTTTTAAAATCATTGTTACAATGTCCAATATAAGCAACATCACCGCAAGTTTCTTGGAGAATATAAACCCCAGCGACACCTTCTAATGAAGTAACATTAAAGCCTTTAGCGTGAGTATATTGTTTTCCCATTGAAGCACCCCCATTTTTGTCTGCTGACTTATAATATCAAATCCAAAAGCTAGTGTTCCACGTAT
The DNA here is from genome assembly GCF_009720625.1 of Metabacillus sediminilitoris. NCBI lineage: Bacteria > Bacillati > Bacillota > Bacilli > Caryophanales > Bacillaceae > Metabacillus > Metabacillus sediminilitoris. Next base: position 1,052,416 of record NZ_CP046266.1, on the reverse strand, counting down.
ACAGTAAGGTCGCAATAACGAGGAAAACGGATTATCGTTGAGTAAATACCCTAAACATACAAAATTTCAAGATATTCTTTGTTATTTTCCATTAAATGTGCTACTTATTGGATAACACCATCTTTTTTCCAAGAAAAAAAGAACAGCCATATGACTGTTCTTAATCGCTTTATATATGAAAGGTTGGTTAAGAAAGTTTTATCCTATGGGGGAATCAAACTTCAATGAAGCTCTTATTATCTCGCTCAACATTCTTTTATACATAAGTAAGCGATTATGACGATAGGAATTTCTTACCTCTTTATAAGTTGGTATTGCTTTTGCACCCTCTTGAGCCACTTTTTTTGGTGTAATAGGCAATGTGCTTTATTTGCTTATTCATTCTTATTGCTCCTTAAACATCTAATGAATTTAATGGATTATACTTATCATTTTGCTCCCTTAATGCTGTACCCCAAATGGCAAGATACTTCTCTGTCATCTTTAGATTGCTATGACGCAACATTTTTTGAAGTGTGAATACATCACCACCATTCATTAAGAACCTGTGTGCAAACGTGTGGCGGAATGTATGAGCGGATAATCGAACATCTTTAAAATTCATGATTGCCTTCAACCGCTTGAACACATTTTTAACTGCATCAGTTGTCATAGATTTGTTTTCTCTGTTTATAAATACATGTTCAGAAGGTTCTGGAAAGTGTTGCTGACAAAACACCTTGTATTCTGCAAGTTCCTTAACCAATTTATCTGTAATTGGAATACTTGCTTGTGTACGATTTTTACCAAAAACTATGATTGTACCTGTTATCAAGTCTACATCTTTCCATTTAAGATTACATAATTCACCTAAACGCATACCACTGCCAAGCAAGGTAAGAATTAGAGTATAATCTCTATACGCATAAAATGAGTGTTCCCTACCCTTTAACCTTCTGTAGTAGTTCAACATCTGTTTAATGTGATTATCGTTAAAAACATCAATTTTAGTGTCTGTCTTAGCCTTCTCAATCTTAGACATTGGATTTCTTTTCTCCATGATTATGTCGCTTTCAACCATGTAATTGAAGAATGCTTTTAAATTCTTTATCTTTGTATTAACTGTAACAGGATTATTCTTTTTCGATTTCATACAGTATAACAAATACGATTTAATTGTATTTGCTGTTACATCTTCCACATTTAAGATTTCCTTCTCAGCACAAAACCCGTGAAACTCATTTAATTGAATCATGTAATTTTTAATTGATTGTTCAGACAGGTTTTTGAACTCCCTATCATCTTTAAAATCTTGAATAGCAAATTTCAACAACATAAAAAGACCACTTCCTTCTAAATTTTTCTAAGAAGGTTAGTGGTCTTAAATGTAAGAACAGGGTCTAGCACCGACCACTTTCTTACTAAGTCTGCAAATTCCTTGCAAAACCCTTGATACAACTACGTTGATGACCTGTGAGGGACTTGAACCCCCGACCCCTTCCCTGTCAAGGAAGTGCTCTCCCACTGAGCTAACAAGTCGATACATTAAGTTATAGATTATATTATACTTAAGCCCTTTAAATTGGTCAACTACTTCTCATTGGAATCTTTTAAAAAATCTTAGGTAAAAGTAATGCGATTAATTATACACCATTCGACTTATTTCCCGGAAAATACGAAAACCTGAATAGCCTCAATTTGAGGATCAGGTTTTCGCTACTATTTCCCCTTAAAATATATTAGCTTAAGCTTGAACAGACATGTTAGGCTTGTTATCTTTATCCCGTTTCCAGATAAACTGTAAAGTCAGCAATACAACAAACATAATTAGTCCAGTAATATCCGAAATTTTTTCAGGATAGATTAAGAGAATACCAACAATCACTGCAATGATTCTTTCGAGCCAATGCATTCCTCTCATCCAATAACCAATAACCCCTGCTCCAATTGCGATCATTCCAATCATCGATGTAAATACGACCCAAACGACTTCCCACCAGGTTGTATCAATCATTAGCATTGCCGGGGAGAGAACGAAAATGTATGGAATGATAAATGCTGCGATGGCGAGTTTTGATGATTCAATACCTGTTCGCAGCGGTTCTCCACCTGAGACCCCTGCTGCTGCAAATGCTGCTAGTGCAACCGGTGGTGTAATATCTGCAATAATTCCAAAATAAAAGACAAATAAATGAGCTGGTAAATCAGCTACACCTAATAAAATCATGGCAGGTGCTGCTATTGTCGAGGTTATGACATAGTTTGCTGTTGTTGGTGCCCCCATACCAAGAATAAGTGATGCAATCATTGTAAGCAGCAGTGTTGGGATTAATAATCCACCTGATAAGTCAATTAACCCATTTGCTAGCTTTAATCCTAAACCTGTTTTTGTTACGATTCCGACAATAATTCCAGCAGCAGCTGTTGCTGCCGCTACACTAAGAGCTGTTCTGGCACCATCTACTAATGCTAAAATGATATCGATCATTTTCATTCGGACATCTTTATTAATAAATCCAACAACAATTGAAATGACAATCGAGTATAAGGCAGCATGTGTTACCGTTATATTCGACATGAGCAACACAATGATCGCTACGATTGGAATTAACAAATAAAGTTTGCCAAATACTTCTTTTCTACTCGGCATTTCTTCTTTTGTTAACCCTCGTAGTCCAAGTCGCTTTGCTTCAAAATGGGTCATAATCCAGATCCCGGCGAAATAGAGAATCGCTGGGATAGCTGCAGCCTTTGCAATATCCCAATACGTAATGCCGTTTCCGATAAACTCAACCATTAGAAAGGCTGCTGCCCCCATAATTGGCGGCATTAATTGTCCGCCTGTTGATGCGGATGCCTCTACGGCGCCAGCAAATTCCTTCTTGTAACCAAGATTTTTCATCATTGGAATCGTAAAAGCTCCAGACGTTACAACATTCGCAACAGAGCTGCCGCTGATCGTTCCTTGAAGAGCACTTGAAAATATCGCAACTTTGGCAGGCCCCCCAATACTTCTGCCTGCAATCGCAATCGAAAGATCGTTAAAATATTGGCCGACACCTGTTTTTATTAAAAAAGAACCAAATAAAAGGAAGAGAAAGATAAAGGTTGATGATACTGCTAACGGTGTACCTAGTATCCCCTCTGTCGTAAAAAACATCGTCTGGACCATTCTGTCCATACTTAAGCCGCGATGTGATAAGAATCCAGGCATATGTTGTCCGAAAAGTCCATAAAGAAGGAAAATAATGGCGATGATCATAATCGGAAGCCCTACTGCACGTCTTGTAGCCTCTAAAACTAATACAATCGCTACTAATCCAACAGCAAAGTCCAATGTTGTCAATCGGCCTACGCTCATGACAAGTTCCTCAAAAAATAATGGCCAGTATGCTCCAACTCCAATACTTAAAATAGCTAGGACCACATCATACCAGGCAATTTGAAATTTTCCTTTTTGTCGTTTCTTTCGGTTGGCTGGAAAAAGTAAAAAAATCAATGATAGTGCAAAGCCTAAGTGGACAGTACGTTGAATTTGTGCAGTGAATACTCCAAAAATAGCTGTATAGAGTTGAAAAAGCGAAAAAGCGAGTAGGCCAAAAAACACAAAATAGCCGACTACTCCAGTTAACTTTCTTGTTCCTGCTTCTGGATCGTATTTTTCGATTAATGCCTGCTGTTCCTCTTCTGTTAAATACTTCGTTTCCTCTTTATTAGCCATTGATGTTCACTCCTTTCCATTGTTGCCATAACGTTATTTTTTTAATTGAAATTCTTACCCATGTCCCTGGTTTTATAGAATTAGATAATGTATATGTTATATGTTGATAGATTAGTCGATGATTTGCTCTCACTTGTCCAATTCTCAAGTCAATAAATGGGAAGGAACGGTTCATGTTTTTTATGTAATACACACCATCCTTTTCTTCAAACACCTCGCCTTTTTCTGCATTTGAAGGCATTCCGACGGCAAAGTCTTCGTATGCGAGCTCAGTTAAAGTAAACTGCTTGTCATCTATTCGATATGACTCAAGCACATCTGAGAGATGAATCGAGTGTGTATACTTTAGTTGAAAGGTTTGGTCATTTTTTAATGATACATATGCAAGTAGGTGCTCTTTGTCTTCATATGTAAAAGCAATGACTTGTTTATAGGGAATGAAAAACAGAAAAAAGAAGAAAAGTAGCAGGGAGACAAAAAGAAGAATAACTGCTACTTTCCATTTACGCATTGAATCCCCGCCTATCATTGTTTAGTAGTAAAATAGAATCGATAAACGCTAAAAACCGCGCCCTATCGATTCTATAAAGGAGTGTTTACTGTGATATCCCCTGTTCTTCAAAGTATTTGGCAGCTCCAGGGTGAAGTTCCATCTCACCTAAACCTTCAAGTGCCGTTTCAGGCTTAATAAACTCACCTTTTGCATGAGTAATTTTATCCGTATTCTCAAATAAGGCTTTTGTCATTTCATAAACCAGGTTTTCATCAAGATCTGTTGAGGCTACTAACATCGCTTTTACAGCAACTGTTTTCACATCTGACTTAATGTTGTATGTTCCACTTGCTACCGTATCTTCTGCATAGTATGGATATTTTTCTATTAAGTTTTGAATTTTATCATCTGCCAACGGAATAATTACAACATTATTTTGTGCAGATAAAGCTTCGACTGCACCGGTTGGTGTCCCAGCAGTAACAAATGCAGCATCAATACTACCTGATTGAATTCCATCAGTAGACTCATCGAATGATAGGTTTTGAGCTTTAATATCATCAACTTTTAATCCATGAATATCTAAAATTTGCATAGCATTTATATATGCGCCTGATCCAGGTGCACCTACAGAAACGGATTTTCCTTTGAGATCCTCTACAGATTTAATCCCACTTTTATCTGTTGTAACAAGTTGTACCGTTTCAGGATATAAAGAGCCAATTGCTTGAATTGTATCTATTGGGTTTCCTTCAAACATTTCTTTCCCTTCAAGAGCATATGCTGCGATATCTGTTTGAGAGAACGCAAGCTCTGCCTCACCGGCTCTCAATGTTTCCATATTTTCAGCAGAAGCACCTGAAGTTTGCGGTGTAATTTTGGCATTTGTGTTATCTGTGATAATTTTCCCAATTTGGCCGCCAAGAGGATAATATGTACCACCAGTTCCCCCTGTTAAGAGACTAAGATTTTTCTTTTCATTACCACTGTTTCCAGCCTCTTCACCAGCAACATCTTCACTCCCGCCATTCCCACAAGCAGCTATGATCATTGAAAGCGCCAAAACCATAACAAATAAAAGGCTACCGCGATTCTTTTTCATAAAATTCCCCCTTTTGTATTTTTGTGTAAAATAATACAATTTTATCTTAACATAAAAGACAACAAAATTGTCAATTGCGAAAATTCAGAAATCTACTTAAAATAAATGGAACAATTTGCAATTCCGCTTTATACTAAGTTTTTTTTCGATTTTCACTGTGTTATTTTACTATTTTTATATATGTTTCAGATTTTCGGTCCATGCATGTATATTAAAGGTACTCATTTTTCCTTATATAACCTTATTGTTTTTTGTACTTTCTAACACCTAAAGGAATAGTGTTTAGAATATCTTATTTTCCCTAATAAGTTTTTCATATTTTACTAACCAAAAACCGTACGATAATAATTAGATAGTATAGATAGGAGGGATTTAGGTGTTAGAGATTAAAAAAATTGCCCCAGAAGATACTTATTCATTAAGACAAAGTGCTTTACGACCGAATCAACCTATAGAAGCGAGCAAATATGAGATTGATTATTTAGAAGACACCTTTCATTTAGGAGCATTTTTGGATGGAATCTTAATAAGCATTGCCTCTTTTTATAAAGAGAAAAATCCTTGTTTTACTGATGAAGTCCAATTCAGACTTAGAGGTATGGCCACGCTTCCAGAATATCGAAAGCAAAAAGCGGGAAGTTCTCTTATCCTGCACGCTGAAGAACTTTTAAGAGAAAAGAAGGTAACATTATGGTGGTGTAATGCTAGAACGACTGTGAGTAATTATTATAAAAAGTTAGGGTTAAGTGAGTGTGGCGAGGTATTTGAAATTGATCCAATAGGTCCTCATAAATTAATGTTTAAAAAATTGAGCTAATCGATATAAATAAGTAAAAACGTGAAGAATATTCAATGAAACAAAAATCTTTTGAACCTTGTCTTATGTATTTTTATCTGTTTCAATTTATTGAATTTGATTTTTGGCTCGTTGAACTTCTATTTCGGTTCATTGAACTGAATTTTCGGCTCGTTGATATTGATCTGGTTCATGAACGGGATTTTTGGCTCATTAAACTGGATTTTCAATTTATTGAACTCGATTCTCAGCTAGTCGGACATGATTTACGGATCGTTGAATCCATCTTTCCGTTCATTAAACTTGATACATAATTACCTCTTAATTTATATACAAAACAAAAAAACTGACTCAGGTCGAGTCAGCTTAGCGAACACTTTCTTCTTTTTTTACATGTGGTAGTTTCTCTAATGCTTCATCAAAATCTTTTATTAAATCATCAACATTTTCTAATCCTACACTAAGTCTAAGCAGTCCATCTGAAATCCCCCGTTTTTCTCTTTCCTCAGGAGGCATTGCAGCATGTGACATTTTTGCAGGATAAGAAAGAATGGATTCAACTGCACCTAAACTAACGGCAAAAACAGGAAGCTTTACATTTTCTACTAATGTTTTAACAGCGTCATAGTTTGCAAGTTTAAATGAAAGCACAGCACCTGGACCATCTGCCTGATATCGTTGTGTATCATAGCCAGGGTGAAAGCTTAATCCTGGGTAATAGACCTCGTCAACTTTCGGGTGCTCACTTAAAAAATGCGCCAATTTCAATGCTGATTCTTGTGATTGTTTAAGACGAACGTGCAACGTTTTTAATCCTCTTAGCACAAGCCATGCATCTTGAACACCAAGTACTGCTCCAAAGGCATTTTGAAGTTTATATAAGCGATTGCCTAATTCCTCGTCCTTCACTACAGCAAGTCCTGCAAGTACATCACTATGCCCTGATAAAAACTTCGTCGCACTATGCAGCACAACATCTACCCCATGTTCTAAAGGGCGCTGCAGTTCTGGAGTTAAAAACGTATTATCTAAAAATGTCAGGCAATTGTTCGCTTTTGCAAGGTTAACAATCCCGCGGATATCCGTGACTTTTAATAATGGATTTGAAGGTGTTTCCATATAAATAACCTTTGTATTTGGACGAATTTCTGATGCCACTTGATGCAGATCCGTCATATCGACGAATGTATGCTCAATTCCAAATCGGGTTAACACATCTGTTATAATCCGAAATGTTCCACCATATACATCCTCTGTTACAAGGACATGATCACCTTGAGAAAGCAAGAGGAACGCAGTTGAGATAGCAGCCATTCCTGAGGAGAATGCTAATCCTCTTGTTCCTCCTTCCAATTCGGCGATCGCTTGTTCTAATGCTTCACGGGTCGGATTTCCAGATCGTGCATAATCATATTTGCCAAATTCATCTACATTAAATTGATGGAAGGTTGAAGAATGGTGAATGGGAACACTTACCGCTCCTGTTCCCGTATCAACCTTTGCTTCATTATGCAATAGCTTTGTTTGAAATGACCAATCATGATTGCTCAACAACTTCAGCCCCCTTCATATGTTTAAAGCTTTGTGCCAAGTCCTCGATGATATCTTCAGCATGCTCAACACCAACTGAAAAACGTAATAGTCGATTACACACACCATTTGCTATTCTAATTTCTTCTGGAATATCCATATGTGTTTGTGTTGCAGGATACGTAATAAAGCTCTCGATACCACCCAAGCTCTCTGCAAACGTAATTGTTTTCAGACTCTTAAGAAATGGATTTACCCATGCTTCATCTTGTAAACGGAATGACAGCATACCGCCTTTTCCAGGGTATAACACATCTAATACATCTGGATGCTCTTCTAAAAATTGGGCAACCTGACGAGCATTTTGCTCATGCTGTCTCATACGAAGAGATAAAGTTTTCATCCCGCGAATGAGCAACCAAGAATCAAAAGGTGAAAGAACAGCTCCAATGGCATTCTGATGTTGGAAAAACTCGTCACTTAGTTCCTGACCTTTTGTTACAACAAGGCCTGCTAATACGTCATTGTGTCCGCCTAAATATTTCGTTGCACTATGGATGACAATATCAGCACCATCTAGAATAGGTGTTTGGATAACTGGTGTATAAAACGTATTATCAACTATCACTAATAATTGATGTTTCTTGGCAACTGCAACAAGCTCTTTAATGTCTGTTTCCTGCATTAATGGATTTGTTGGCGTCTCAATAAACAATGCTTTTGTATTTTCTGTAATTAATTTTTCCGTTTCGACGGGATTTGTAAAATCATCATATTGAAAGGTTAACCCATATTTTCGCCATTCTCTTTCAAATAATCGATATGTGCCGCCATATAAATCGGAAGAAACGATTAAATCATCGCCACTTTTGAAAAGCGCCATGATTGTTTGGATTGCAGCCATTCCTGAACTGAAGGCAAATCCACGGTCACCATGCTCTAAATCGGCAATTGCTTTTTCAACTAGCAATCTAGTAGGATTTCCTGTTCGAATATAATCAAAGCCTGTTGATTCACCAATTCCATTATGGCGATAGGCAGTAGAAAAATAAACTGGCGGGTTTACTGTACCTGTAACATTTTCACTGCGATTTCCAATTTGTGCTAATTTCGTTTCAATTCGTTGACTCATGATTGTCACCATCCTAATTTAAAAGGTTAATTTTCTAGATTATAGTCGAGAGAAGAAGATACCTAGTAGTGGAACAAGTAGTTCAGCACAATGTAAGACCCAAAACAATTCTAGTTGTTATCCGTTTTGGAAGTGTTGATCAAGTAATGCGGGTTCCGCTCCTATTCTTTTTTGCAAAATAAAAAGTCTTCCTCGTTAAGAAGAAGACTGAAAATTTATGGGCGCTTCTTCTTATCTCTCAAGCATAATGCTGGTGTGGCTTGCTGGATTTAGCACCTTGGCACTCGGAAGATTTGGTATGTTGCTTAGATGGAGTTGATTTTGTTGGTATTACCTAGGAACTTTTAAAATAGTATTGTTTGTTTTCTAACAGCACGCAAGCTGTCGCTTGCTTGGGGCTTGCTTTGCAAGCCTCGACAGATAATGAAAAATGCTTCGAACAATGAAAAGCGTTTTGTTCGCTTCATTTTTCATTATCTGTCGGTGCTGTTAGAAAACTACTTAATTATTTGTTCCTAACTTAACAAAATCAACGGTTACCAGATCTTCACTCGTTTTGAACCGGTTGCTGAGGCTTCATAGGGCCAGTCCCTCTGCCTCTCTTGATAAGAATATTATGAAGTTTTTGAATTTAACGTTTTTTTATACTTTACCGTATTTATGTAATGATTGCAATACCATTGACGCAATATTCTATTTTGGGACAGGTTAATGTGAGATTTCCATCTATATGGTATAACTATCTGTTATGAGGATAAGGATGTTAGTTTTCAGGATACATTTCTTTTAAAAACGTGATAGATTGAGTAATCAATGCTTTTAAAACGTCTTCATCGATATCAGCCATTTTATTGATATACACACATGCTTTTCCTGTTGTATGTTTTCCAAAATCCTTTAATAATTCTTCTCGTTTTGTGTCACCCGTTGCAAAATATAAGCTGATTTTTGCTTTACGTGGGGAAAAGCCAACAAGTGGTGCATCACCTTCGTGACCAGAATCATATTTATAATGATATTTACCAAACCCTATAATACTCGGACCCCACATCTTCGCTTCATAACCAGATGTTTCAGTAAAAATATCTAATAATTTATAGGCGTCTTCTCGTTTCTTAGGACTATCAACATTTTCAATAAACTCAATGACACTGCTGTCTGTTTCTTTTGTTTTTAATTCATACATAATAGAATCTCTCCTATTCAAAGTGAAAATCATTACGTTGTAGCATGACGTTTTTTCATTTAGGCTGTTTTCGCATACATTGTTGCTATTTACCAAGTTGTGCGGTGTGGTTGATTGCAGAGAGAATTGCTCGCTTTTTAGCGGGAAGGGCGGTGAGCCTCCTCGGCGTCGCCTGCATGAGTCTCACCTGTCCCGCTGCTCCCGTATGAGTATCGCACTTACGCACCAATCAACCTTAAATATTTTTTTGTTTTAAAAGCAACAATCTCTTAGAAAAGAGACTTCATTTAAATTCCTTATCTAATTATTCTATCATGTTCAAATATAATCCTTTTGTTAAACGATATTAGCTGAACATTCCCACCCGAAAAAAGCGAAAGTGAGGATGAATAAATCCGAACGTGATAGAATAGAAAGGGATTACATGTAATTGTGGATGACCATACAAAAATAGAGAAAAATGTCATAGACTTGGGAGGTTTTTCATGAGCAAACAATCAGGTATCATTCAAGAGCACACTTTTTACTCATCATCCTTACAGGAAGAGTTAACATTACTTATTTATCTACCAGAAAATTTTTCACCATTATATAAATACAGCTTGTTAATCGCCCAGGATGGACAGGACTACTTTCGGCTTGGTCGTGTAGCAAGACAGGCTGAGGCCTTAATGAAAAATGAAGAAATTGAAAACATAATTATTGTTGGAATTCCCTATCCTAATGTTAGGGATCGCAAGGAAAAATATCATCCTGGCGGAGCAAAGTTTCATAACTATGTCCGATTTCTTGCACATGAGCTTGTTCCATTCCTTGATCAGGAATTCCCTACATATCAAGTTGGCTATGGACGCGCGCTTATTGGCGACTCACTTGGAGCGACCGTCTCCCTGCTAACTGGTTTAACGTATCCAAATATTTTTGGCAAGCTGATCTTACAATCTCCATATGTAAACAAGGTAGTCTTACAGGCTGTAAACGAATTTTCATCAACAACAAGACCGACTATCTTTCATCAAATTGGTCTAAAAGAAACAGAAGTAAAAATGACTGACGGCGATGTTCAAGACTTTCTATTACCAAATCGAGAACTAAAAAAAGCTATTTCCGAAAAAGGTTTTTCCTATACATATGAAGAATTTAATGGTAACCACACTTGGAAATACTGGCAGCCTGCACTAACACCAATCTTAAAAGAAATGTTTGAGTAATAAGAAAAGCGGAAGCGCCTTGTTTAGCCCCGACATGCATAAGACGATTAGGAATAGAAGGTGTTTTTTACCTTCAATTCCTAATTGACTTATGACCTCGAGGGGCTAGGCGCTGGAGCTAGACAATTAGAAAAGCGGAAGCGCTTTGTTCAGCTCCGACAAGCATAAGACGCAACTGAAATGAAGGTGTTCTTTACCTTCATTTCAGATATTACCTTCAATTCCTAATTGGCTTTTGGCCTCGAGGGCTAGGCGCTGAAGCTGGACAATAATATAAGCGCTTAGGACTATTGTCAGAAATATTTCTAAATTTAGAATGTACAAGTGCTTGTTCATATGCTTTGTTAAAAAAATTTGTTATACTTTGTATAAACTAAAATTTTGGAGGGAATGACATGAAATACGGAATTGCCCTTTTTCCATCAAAAAAATTACAAGATTTAGTGAATTCTTATCGTAAGCGTTATGATCCAAATTATGCATTAGTTCCACCACATTTAACAATTAAAAATGCATTTGAAGCTTCTGAGGAAGAAATGAAAACGATATCACAAGAGCTTCGCCATATCGCTCAAGAAGCAAATCCATTAAAAATTTCGATTAAAAAAGTTAGTTCTTTTTCACCTGTGAACAATGTGATTTATTTAAAGGTTGAACCAACAGATGAGCTCATTGATTTACACAATAAGCTTCATACAGGCGGGTTAGAAAGCAAACCAGAATATTCATTTGTCCCACATATTACACTCGCTCAGCAACTATCAGATGATGAGCATTCTGATGTTCTTCATAGACTTAAAATGACTGATGTTAGTCATGAAGAAACAATTGACCGCTTCCATTTACTCTATCAATTAGAAAATGGTTCCTGGACTGTTTATGAAACATTTTTACTTGGGAAGGATTGCAAATAATTGAACGTAAAACAAGTCACAACAAAAGAACAACTAGAAGATGCATACAAAGTAAGACGTACCGTTTTTGTTCATGAACAACAAGTTCCTGAAGAAGAAGAAATTGATCAATATGAAGATGTTGCTAAACATATTGTTCTTTATGATCATGAAGAACCAGTTGGTGCAGCACGAGTAAGAATATTGGACGGTATCGGTAAGCTTGAACGAATTTGCGTTCTTTTATCACACCGAAAAAAAGGTGCTGGAAAGCTGCTAGTTAATAAATTGGAAGAAATTGCAAGTTCGGAAGGAATTCAAAAATTTAAGCTTAATGCGCAGACACAGGCGATTCCATTCTATGAACGATTAGGCTATAAAATTGTATCTGATGTCTTTATGGATGCTGGAATTCCACATGTGACAATGATTAAAGAAATAAATGGTTAAAAGCAGCTTGGAGAAATTGCTCCAAGCTCTTTTTTTGCACACTAGTTCTACGGGAAAATGTTGTTGAAGAATGTAGTTTGGTCAACTCCTTATGACTTTAGATAATTTATCACTTAAAGCCGTTCATAAACCCATATATCAGATTAGCTAATGATTAAAAATCAGCTATTTTAATTTTAATAAATCATCATAAAAAACGGTCTATATGAAAAAGCTATGTGGTAGGTGATTGTTACGGAGGGTTTTTATATTATGGATTTCACACAAATTACGATTGAATTAGTTCTAGGATTTGTTGCACTTTTTGTTATTACAAGATTGTTGGGAAAAACACAAATTACCCAAATTACGACTTTTGACTTTATCTCTGCGTTAGTGATTGGAGACCTTGTTGGTAATGCCATTTATGTTCACGAAGTTGGTTTGTTTCATATTTTATATGCTGTTCTAGTATGGGGTCTGCTTATTTATGTACTTGAGATGATTACACAAAAATGGGGGAAATCCCGCGGTTTTTTAGAAGGAAAGCCTACTATCATTGTACATAAAGGGAAAATTTTGCGAGATAGTTTAAAAAAGAGCAAGTTAGACATAAATCAGCTGCAACATTTAATTCGATCTAAGGGTGTGTTTTCCATCCGTGAATTAGAATACGCTATACTTGAAACGGATGGAACCGTTAGTGTTTTAAAGAAAGCACTATATGAGATGCCTACAAAAAAAGAATTACAAGTAAATTTTGAAGAAGTATGCCTGCCTATTACCTTTATAAGTGATGGGAAATTGATAGAAGATAATTTAACAGAAGCTGGCTTTAACCTGACATGGTTAGAGCAGCAGCTGAAGAAAGAAAATATCTATCGAGTAGAAGAAGTGCTGTATGCTGAGTGGCTTGAAGGTTCAGGATTACATATTCAATCATTTTAAAAGGCTGACACGATTATTAAGTGTCAGCCTTTCTTTTGATTCACACGAATTCGTTCACATGCTTTCCTTTTTCAATGAAAGATGGTGATGATTTTATCTTTCTCATCTTACTTTCTAATATATCTGCAAAGCGCTGACGTGGTTCCCTTGTTTCTTGATTGGATAATTGTAATTGTACTGCAGCACTTGGTAGGACTTTCGAAATTTGATTTTTTACAGGAAGAGTTCGATTTGCGTATTGTGTGTATGTAACATGTTGAATTGGTAAAATATAGCCCATTCATCATCACCCCTTATTTATTTAATCCCCTTCTTTTCCCTTAACAAAACACTTTATATTTACCTTTTCGATCCCTTAGCATTCTGTTAAGATAGAATTTGTCGTTTATAATTAAATACGATAATTCTTTATTTATTCCTTTATTTACATATACGAGAAAAGCAATCTTTTTATGGGAGGAGGATCAGGTTGAAAAGTGCAAAAATGAAAGATACAGAATTCTTTTTATCTACTTTGCCTAGAGAAGATTATCAACAAGTCTATGAAGCTAGCTTAAAAGATGAAGTGACATGTAAAGCATGTGGCAAGCCTGTTAAACTATATATTGGCTTGAGTAAACCGCCTTACTTCTATCATACACTTATTGATGATCATCTAAGTTGCAAAAATCTTGTAGATGACCCTCCTATACAAGCAATTTCTTCGCAACAATCTGATTCCGACAATGAATATATTGAACAAAATGGTTTTCGAATTCCAAAATCGAGATCCATCGCAACGATGGAAAAACCGCAAGTTACTGAATGGCGTCAGCCAAAGGCTCTTAAAGGACGAACTCCTTTTGCTATAAAAAGAAAGACATCATCATCATTTCTTGGGATTACTCTTGACGATGAACAAAAAGAAGCAGTCATGACCATTGATGGGCCTCTTCTCATTTTAGCCGGTGCAGGCAGCGGCAAAACCCGCGTATTAACAACAAGAGCATTATATATGATTGAAGAAAAATCCATCGATCCCGGCTCAATGATGCTTGTGACCTTTACTGCAAAAGCAGCTCGGGAAATGCATGAACGCCTAAAAACACAAACAAAGCTACCAGCAAGTCATCTCAATCGACTCGTCATTGGAACTTTCCATAGTATTTTTTACAAAATGCTTCTTCACGATAACCGGGAAAAATGGAATGGACAACACTTACTAAAATGGGATTGGCAAAAGGAGAGCTACTTAAAACAGGCATGTAGAGAATTAGATATCGATGAAAAAGACTTCCCATTTGACCAAGCCATTCAACAAATCGGCTATTGGAAAAATACACTCAAAACTCCTACTAATATACATCCTAGTGATGAGTGGGAAGAAACGGCTCTTTCACTTTACACTTATTATGAAGAGCAAAAGCATCAGCGCGGACAATTTGACTTTGATGATATGCTCGTGAAATGCTATGACATGCTGAAAGAAAACACCCATCTGCTTAGCGCATATCAAAACCGATTTCACTATTTTCTTATTGATGAATTCCAGGATATTAACCCTGTCCAATATAAGCTTATGAAGCTTTTATCCAATCATACAAACAATATATGCGGAGTTGGCGACGATGATCAAACGATTTATAGCTTCAGAGGCAGTGAGCCTTCTTTTATTTTAAAATTTAAAGAGGAATATCCAGAGGCAAATATCATTACGCTATCTTCCAATTATCGATCCGATCATCATATTGTCTCTTCTGCAAATGAAGTGATTTCAAAAAATAAACATCGATTAAGCAAAAAGATGTATGCCCAATTTCAGACTGGACATTCACCGATTTGTTTCTTTCCGTATGATGAAGAAGAAGAAGCAACAATGATTGTGAACGACATAAAGGAAAAAATTGAAGATGGTGCCATGCCTCATGAGTTTGCGATTCTTTACCGAACACATACAGGTGGACGTGCTGTCTTTGAACGATTTGTCCAATCAAGTATTCCATTTGTTATTGAAAAAGAGCAAAGTTCATTTTATGAAAGAAAAATGGTGCGAGGAGTTCTTGCTTATTTGCGTCTCAGTGTAGATACTGATGATACGTCAGCATTAACTGAACTTATACGCGCTTTATTTTTAAAGCAATCAGTCTTAAATGATGTAAAGGCCTTATCAATCCTTCACGATTGTTCCCTTGTTGATGCACTATTATATTTAAAAGAGCTTCCGACTTTCCAAATGGCTAAGCTTAAAAAAATCATTCCAAGAATGAGTTCATTGAAAAAGGAAAAGCCTGTAAAAGCCCTCCAAATCATTGAAAAGGAACTTGGTTTTAATGACTATCTTAAAAAACAAGGAAATGAAGGAAATGCAATGGACAAGGGGTCTGATGATCTTAACGATTTAAAAGTAGTTGCAAAGAAATTTTCAACAGTGCCCGAATTCCTTCAACACACTGATCATATGACCTTAACGCAAAAAGCGTTAAAAGGACAAAATAATACAAATGGAGCTGGTGTTCAGCTTATGACCATTCATCGATCAAAAGGTCTTGAGTTTAAGTATGTATATATTGCCTGTGCTGTTGATGGTTCCCTTCCACACGATTTTGCTCTAGAGTCTGCTAGAAAAGGAGATTATGAATACCTGGAGGAAGAAAGACGGTTACTTTATGTAGCGATGACACGGGCAAAGGAGCATTTATTAATCTCTTGTCCATCCTATCGCCGTGGACGAAAAGCCTCCCCTTCGCGATTTCTTAAAGATTTACTAAACTAATCAGTCGCTTGATATCAGTAATACCATTTCATTATTAGTAAGCGATGAAGAAATTATATGCAGTTATGCCATAAAAGAATGATTTGAGGTTCAAAATAAAATGTTAAACATATAGTGTATAGAAATTACACGATAGAAAATTATTAAAAACTTGGGTGTAATTAAATGGTATTACAACGAAAGGAGTTTTTAATTAATGAAAGGAGTTATTCTTGCTGGCGGTACAGGGTCCCGGCTAAAGCCATTTACACAAGTCTTAAATAAACACCTATTGCCAGTAGGACCTTATCCGATGATCTATTGGCCAATTATAAGATTAAGAGATGCTGGAATAAATGAAATCTTAATTATCACGAATAACAATCACCTGAATTCCTTTGTCGAGTTATTAGGGCAGGGTGAGGAATTAAATGTTAAACTTCACTATATTATACAGAGAAACGAAGGCAGCGGTATTGCGGATGCCCTCATGTGCGCCAAAAGTTTCATAAATAAAGAAAAATTTGTCGTTTTACTGGGGGATAATATTTTTGAAGATTCATTGACACCTTATGTCCAGGCATTTCAAAAACAGGAAAAAGGCGCCAGAGTACTGCTGAAAAAGGTAAATGATCCTACTCGATATGGCGTCCCTCAATTAGATAGAACAAAAAAAAGAATTATGTCCATAATAGAAAAACCAAGTATTCCTCCTTCTTCCTTTTGTGTAACAGGAATATATATGTATGATCATGAAGTTTTTCAGCTTATTGGAGCCATTCGCCCTTCAAAGCGAAACGAGCTAGAAATCACAGATGTTAACAATTTATATATTCAGAAAAATCAACTTCACTATGACATTTTACAGGGATGGTGGATTGATGCAGGAACACATGAATCACTATATAGAGCCATTAAATATGTTTACGAAGATCCGATTAAGGAGGGAGACAATTGAATAAACACCTCCTTGTAACTGGCGGTGCAGGTTTTATTGGGGCAAATTTTATTTTGCATTTACTAAGTAACTCAGATTACTCTATCACCAACGTGGACTCCCTAACCTATGCAGGAAAATATGAAAATAATCAGCCATTCGAAAAATCGAACCGATATCGTTTTATCAAATGTGATATTGGCAAATTTGATGAACTAAGAACTGCACTTGATCAAGAATATGAGGCTATCATAAACTTTGCTGCAGAATCGCATGTGGACCGCAGCATTATGGATGCCGCACCGTTCATTCATACAAATATCAAAGGTACATTTAACCTCTTGCAGGCAGTATTGTCAGGAAAGGCTCGAAAAATGATCCAAATCTCAACAGACGAAGTATATGGTTCCCTAGAACCAACAGATCCTCCTTTTATCGAAGAAACTCCCCTTGCACCTAATAATCCTTATTCTGCCAGCAAAGCAAGCGCAGATTTGCTTGTCAGATCATATTCTATAACACATCAGCTGCCTCTGATCATAACGCGATGCAGCAATAACTACGGCCCTATGCAGCATACCGAAAAGTTTATCCCTAAAATTATTTCTAATGCCTTAAACGATATCGATATCCCTTTATACGGCGATGGCTTAAATATACGTGATTGGATTTATGTTGAAGACCATTGCCGCGCAATCCAGATGGTGCTTGAAAAAGGGGCCGCCGGAGAAGTTTATAACATCGGCGGAACAGAAGAAAAAACAAATCGGGAAGTTATTCAAGCCATTCTAAACCAATTGGGGAAGGACAAACATCTTATAAAGCATGTAAAAGACCGCAAAGGGCATGACCGCCGGTACTCCATGGATTCATCGAAGATATCCAGGGAGCTGGGATGGAAACCGAGTGTTTCTTTCGAGGATGGCATAAAAAAAACAATAGAATGGTTTCAATTAAGGACACATGAGAGAAGGTGAAAAGGTGGATATTTTAATAACTGGAGCTCATGGCCAATTAGGAAAAGAATTGGGAAGAAAATTAAGCCTTTTTCATTCTGTTGTCAGCCTTGGTAAAAAGGAACTAGACATTACGAAACAAGAAGAAGTAGCAAAAATAATTTCACATGTTAATCCCCAAATAATTATCCATGCTGCCGCTTTTACTGCAGTTGATCAATGTGAAACAGACCGAAAAAAAGCGTTTGAAGTGAATGGTCTTGGGGCTGGCTATATTGCACAAGCAGCCAATAAAGTGAATGCAAGAATGTTTTATATTAGTTCAGATTATGTATTCGATGGAAATAAACAAACTCCTTATATCGAGGGAGATGAGCCAAATCCACAATCAACTTATGGAATGAGCAAATGGCTGGGCGAAAAATTTGTACTTAATCTTTATAATGGAACTGTTATCCGCACATCCTGGCTATACGGGCATGATGGAAAGAATTTTGTAAAGACAATGTTGGAACTGGCTAAAAAAAAGAAAGAAATTAAAGTGGTAAATGATCAGATAGGCTCTCCTACTTATGTGAATGATCTCACTGAATCGATTATTCAATTACTGGATAAAAAAAATGGCATCTACCATGTGAGCAATTCGGGTTCATGCACTTGGTATGAATTTGCAAGAACCATTTTCGAAGAAGCAGGTTTCAATCCGAAATTGGTTTTACCTACAACGACGAAAGAATACGGGGCTCTAGCTACGAGGCCCCGTTACTCAGTACTTGAAAATAGCGCTTTACTTAGAGAAAGTATTAAGCCGCTTAGACTGTGGAATGAAGCGTTAAAGGAATTTATTCGAAAGGAGACTTATTCATGATAGATGAGGTGAAGGTAAAGAAACTCGTAAAGCATTGTGATGACCGCGGCTTTTTTGCAGAACTAGTCAGAGACGATGAACCTGAACTTTTATCCAAGTTCGGCCAGGCATCATGGTCGATGAGCTATCCTGGGGTTATTAAAGCGTTTCACTATCACGAAAACCAAGATGATTTATGGTTTTTCCCTTCAGGCAATGCTCAAGTTGTATTGTATGACCTTCGGAAAACTTCATTTACACAAGGGGAAACGGACGTTTTTTACATGGGTGAGGAAAATCCGATTATGCTCCTTATTCCAAAGGGTGTTGCCCATGGATATCGGGTGCTTGGACAAAAGCCTGCCACCATTATTTATTTTACAACTGAATCATATAACCCGAACGATCCTGATGAAAAACGAATTCCTTGGGATGATCCTGTCATCAATTTTAATTGGGAAACGAGAAATCGGTAATGAAATTTCAAAAAGCGATTAAGTAAATAATCGCTTTTTAAATTGCCCTAAATTATTCCTCCAATGTCAACAGTATGTTTTTTTCATACTATCAACACAAGAGCGAAAATATTTTTTTGAGAGGGGCTTTACGTCAATCAGACAAGTATTGATTGTTTTAAAAACGTTTTAGATTAAACTGCTATACTATTTTTAATTAACTAATTGCAACACCTGCACTAGCATAACCTGTAACAGTAGCAGTGGAAATAATACCGCCCGTTTCAGTAGTGATAAAAAATACCATCAATAGACGATCCTCTGGGGCTACTGGTATCCCCTGTGGAAACGCAGGAGTGATCGTACTAGTAATGTCGTGTCTAGTTGTAACAGGCAATACAACACCTGTACCCATAATTGGAGGCAAGTTGACAGCAGCTCCTGTAATCGGTGTAAACTCGTTAGGATTCGCAGCTGTTGGTAATGCTCTATACAATTGAGCAGTAATCGTTGTAGATGTGTCCAAAGGCAGAGTCACGCTTGCTAAAGTACTGAAGTACGCAGCTACTGATGTTATAAATCCTGCCCGAGGAGCCGAAAATGCCATGTTTACACCTGTACCGGCAGCATTTGTAAGATCTATGGCTCCTATATTCGCTATAGCAAGAGCGAGGCCGGAACTTCCAAACCCAATAAGGCCTACATTACGTAGTACAGCACCTTCTGCGGTAGAGGTAATATTAAGTGCAACTGGAGCTCCTGAAGCATATGGAATGATAGCACCTGCACCGGGTATTCCTTGAGGTCCACGCGGGCCTTGAGGTCCACGCAGGCCTTGAGGTCCTTGAATGCCTTGAATTCCTCGAAGTCCTTGAGGTCCTCGCTGTCCTTGAATTGGAACGGCAGGGCAACAACAAGGAATAGAGAAGCAGCGAGAGCAATGATTGGGTATAAAATTCACCTCCCTTCCACCTTATTAATACAGTTTATTTTTGTTCTACGAATTTGTTTGTGTATTCATCCTTAATTATCGAGATTTTTCCATTTATTTTTTAGTAACTTTTTTAAAGGGTTATCAATTAAAAAATTAGCCCAAGTGAAAGTGGTGATTATGATTTAAATATAATAATAGAATGAAGAGCGCTTCTCGAAGGGGGTATCTTTTATTACTATTAAAAAGTCAGCTTCTCAGATTTTATCCCCGAACACTGGTCAGTCAAAAAAACGGACTTTGCACGGTTTTGTCCTATTCCCTAACAGTAGCTTCTAAGTTTTTGTCTACCAGCATTTCCTATTAGCAATTAGAAAATATACTTTACGCTATTTTACAGAACAACATAGATATTAATATCACCATTCGAATTGTTTGCGATTATTAATACTACATTTGTTTCATTTACTTCAAAGGTATAACTAAAAATGATTAGGGTTCCATAAAAGTAGCTTAAAAACTCCGAGTTAAGCTTCCAGTAAAACGAATAAAATCTAATCACAAGCTAGGGTCAAAGTCATAGACTGATAGAAGAAATCTCAAAATGAAAGAAGGATTTATAGATGGCAAATGAATAAACTGTTCCAGGGGTTTTACAATAATAATGCTGCTTTAGCCAGTCCTATGGTTCAAGATTTAGATACCATTCGGGTGGCATCGGGTACGTATACCGGTCCATTATCATATGTACAGTTGTTAAATAATAATTATGTCTTCTCTTTCTTGACATAATAAATTTCTCTCCTATCCTCTTTTAATACGAATCATTTTTCAGGTATAAATATAAAGTGAACCTTTCATCTTTACTTCCCGTTAATCTGCGGTAAAAGAAAAAGGAAGTTACGAGACCCCCTTGGATATTACCATTTGTTAAAGCTGCTTCAATATCTTGTAACATACTTATTCTAACGTTGTCCTTCATAAGCTGTTTGATTGTCCCCGGTATTATTCTCTTCGCTTTCATCAGAAGCAGCACCGGCTACGATAATACCTTCTTCGATGTCATTTTCTCCATCTTTTTTAGCGATCTGTCCCATTTGATTTGCGTTCTGCCCGCGATCTTTAGCAATCTGTCCACCTTTATTTACGTTTGTTCTTGATTTCCACTGATTTATCCATCGCCAGTAACTTCATTGACAGGACTCAAAACTGAATTATCATCGCCCTGATTTTCTACATTACTGTTTCCCGTGAGAACTTTCCCCACCCTTTTTATCATCTTTTAATAACTCAGAACATGGTAAACCATTTGTTTACAAACAGTACCAAAACTTGCTGTAAATTTCCCTAATTGAATCTCATAGGTAATTTTGTTGAATCCAAAGGTTTGATTTATTCCAATTTTGCTGTCAAAAAAACCTAGCAGCTTATTTCATTGCCAATTTTTCAATTCACTGCGTTCATTTATGTTAATATGCTAAAACACTGTGTTGAAACCATCTGCAAAATGGACACTTCTCTTAGTACATTCGTACAAGCATGAGAAAATTGATATAGTATTATAATATAAAGAAGGTGAGGTGTTCCTATGTGTTTATGTCGTGAAATGAATAAACGTTTATCATCCAAAGGCTTGTACCATGGCAGATCTGTACAACCGACAATCCGAAAAGTGTCCTCCCCGGTTATGGTCAAAACAACACCTTATACAAATTACTTGAAAAGAAAGTAAAGAGATACGAAAAAAGAAGCGATTGTCGTTCCAAACGCTTCTTTTTTATATCATTTTATGAAATTAGACCGATATACTCCTGAAAACAAATAGGATTTTATATTTTACTAAAGCTAATCATTTTTTGGTTTCGCGGATGTCCCCAATCTCCGATATATTCCATTTGCAATGAGCTGCCTTCAATTAAATATTCAAACAAGGAAATATGGTAATGGTACGGGTCACTGTCGATTTTTGTGACAACACCGCCCGAATTCGGCTGGTTCACCGGATCAACATGAAACTTGCTTTCCGTCTCAAAAAAAGTTGCATAAAACTTCCCGCCAGGATTAAGAACTTGTTCAAGATGAATTAAGCATCTTTGAATCACATTTACCGGAAGATGCGTAAACACCGATTGGGCAATTGCGTAATCAAACTTCTTCTTAAACAGATTAAAATGAAAGCTGTCATTTACTAAAAGCGTTGGTTTCTTTGACATTAAACCTGCCTTTTTTATTTCAGACTGCCCGGCTTTTATAAGAGAAGAATTTAGATCGAGCCCGCTGTACTTTCCTTCATTTAAATACTCGATAAAGAAAATACCCCCGCGCAAGCTGCCGCAGCCAATGTCAAGCAACTCGTGATCAGGCTGTAATCCCTGCTCTTTCATGAACCTAAACTGCAATTCGCCAATTTCATTCCACTTCCCGCCTATCTGATTTCGATGGCTTCCCCTCTGTATTTCCTGATCCGTAAGATTTATACGGTAATATTGGTTCCACATCTCCGTGATCCCTCCCTTTTATTTACTGATAATATATTGTTTGCACCATGGATTGGTTCATATTGATTAATAAGAATACAAGTCGATCTTTTCATATATAGTAGGTAACCAATCATCTTAAAAAGGGAGGAGATTTTGCCGAAACCTCCAGTTTTCCACTTGGAAAAATTTATAAATCTAAACCAAACATAGCATTTTTGAACACTGTGTGTTCACAAGCGTTTCATTTCAGAAATTTTCCAACTTTACATCTAAAAATTCTTTAATCTTATTGAGATGATGATCTCACGGAATAGTAGTCCTCCCCTTACTCTTATGTAAATGCTACAGCCGGTCTGTTAGTTTGTAATGAAATAGAAGTTAATCTAATAAAAAGATTTAAAAGCATAATTTTCTTCAAATTAATAAAAATTCATAACCTAAGTAATCTGCTGATTTTTAATAGGGAATGGTATTGGCTATAGCAATTTAAATGTAAAAGCATAATATAAAATAAGGTAAAGGCCAAGCTAGGAAAGTAAAAAGTCTTATGTTTAAGGGATAAAAACTGGGAAGGTAATGACTATTTAATGCACACGGTCTGAGATTAAATGCTTAAGCCCACTATAAGTAATTGGATAATTTTACCAGAAAACATATTTTAGTGCATACTGGACAATATTTCACTCGTCATTAAGCGATATATTCTTCCGACAACTAGGGTTAGAGAACTAGATTATGTTTTGTTAAGCTAACAAAAATCCCTTGTGAAGCAACAATCCGTAATGTATTAAAGTCTAGAGATTATTTTTTAAACGAAAAACCCGATAAAGTATTGTATTAAGAGATACAAACAGGGTTGAGTATGATTTTAACAGAAAGAATGGGGATTTCTGTTTTCTATTTAGAAGCTGGTAACCTCTTTTTAATCTCGAAGACCGGCGGATAAAATAATAAAAATAATATTAGGAGGCATGGAAATTGTTTAATAACGAAATCATTTTAGTTACAGGCGGGACAGGTTCATGGGGACATGAACTAGTCAAACAGTTACTACCTTTAAACCCAAAAGAAATTCGTATTTTTTCAAGAAATGAGTCTAATCAATTTGCCATGAAACAAGAGTTTGACCATCATCCAAAATTGCGGTTTATTATTGGAGATATAAAAGAGAAACATGCTTTAATCAATGCTAGTCAAGACGTTGATTATATTTTTCATTTGGCAGCTTTAAAGCATGTACCTGTATGTGAAGAACAACCAATTGAAGCATTAAAAACAAATGTTATTGGAACACAAAATGTCATAGATGCTGCTATTAACGGCAATGTCAAAAAAGTTATTTATGTTTCAACGGACAAAGCTTCAGACCCTTCTAACTTCTATGGGTTATCAAAAGCCATGGGTGAGAAACTAATTATTCATGCTAATACTTTAAACACGAAAACAAGGTTCGTATGTATCAGAGGAGGAAATGTATTAGGTACAAATGGAAGTGTCATACATGTGTTTAAAAAGCAAATTCAAGATAAGAAAAAGGTCGGAATTACAGATTTAAATATGACGCGTTTTTTCTTAACTGTAGAGGATGCTATTAAACTAGTATTTAAAGCAACTTTTGAAAGTATCGGCGGGGAAATCTTCGTTATGAAAATGCCTACATGCAGGATTGTGGATCTTGCCCAGGTATTAATTGAGGCTTCAAATATAAAAAGTGTTGAGATTGAGATTCTTGGTATCCGACCAGGAGAAAAAATTCATGAATTACTTCTTTCAGAATATGAAAGTACAAAGACGGTCGTATTTGACAATGAATATTTCATTATACTTCCAGCTATTTACATTAAAGGTTTAAAGGAGCATTATTCTAAATTTAAATCTGTAAATATAAAAAATTATAATTCCAGTACAGGTTTAATGACTAAAGAAGAAATTAAAGACATGTTAATGAAGGGTGGGTTTATTTAGATGAAAGTATTAATTCTTGGTGGAAAGTGTATGTCTGGACATGTAATGAAAGAATATTTAAAGCAAAAGCCCCAGTATGATATACACTACACATCAAGAGTAATAAATGATAAAAACAGCCTTGTTAATGATCGGTATTATTTAAAATCTGCAACAAACATTTCAAAATATGCGCTTTTAAAAAAGATAAAAGAAATCTTTGTAAAGGACAATGTAAAAATCATTCCTGATGAATGCTCGAATACCCAATTCCCGCTTACCAACAAATGGTTAATATATTTAAAAGATTGGATATACAACCTATGAATCTACAGCCGCCTAAGTTATTAATTACAGGAGCAAGTGGTTTTACAGGTCAGCACGCATGTATACATTTCTTGAAGGCAGGGTTTGATGTGACAGGCGTTACAAGAAAAAGCTCTTTGAATGGTATTGGAATTAATACAGAATATTATGATCTTACCGATAATGAACAAGTTAAACAATTAATTGAAAAGGTCAACCCTCAATACCTCCTTCATTTAGCCGGAAAAAACCATGTAGGGCAAACATGGATAGATCCTATCTATTCATTGGAAGCAAACGCCATGTCCACTGCATATTTACTCGACGCCATTCGTCAAAAGAATCCATCTTGCAAAATCGTTGTAATTGGATCTGCCCTTCAATTTAATCCAACAGTCATGTCTACACTTACCAACCCCTATAGTTTAAGCAAAACTCTTCAAATACTCATTGCTCAATCATGGGCAGTTCTATACAATATGCATATTGTCATCGCCAAACCCTCCAATTTAATAGGACCCGGTTTATCAAACGGGGTTTGTTCAATTTTCGCAAAAAAAATAGTAGACATGGAAGAAAATAAATCTGAAAGGATTCTTGAAGTGAAAAATGCAAAAGCACATCGTGATTTTATTGATGTCAGAGATGCTGTTTCTGCTTACGAAATTCTACTAATGATGGGAGAACCTGGTGAAGTATATGAAATTGCCTCTGAAAAAAGCCGCTCTCTTGAAGAAATCATTAATATGTTTAAATCTTTAACCACAGTAGACTTTGAGATAAAATCAAAAATGAATCAGATAGAACAGCAGGTTAATATTATTTCTGATAAACTAAAGAAATTGGGTTGGAAACCTGCCATTCCATTTGAATCATCTTTAAATGATATTCTTAATTTTTATCGCAGCAATAAAAATTAATCTAACATTCTTAAAAAAAATTACAAATGATTACAACATAAACATAGGGGGGATTTTATTCTAAGAAAAAAATGCAACACTCCAGCCTAATATATAAACTCATAAACGCGAAAGCTAAACATTTTCGTCAAAGCCTTTTTTTAAACTAGAGTTTCAGACTGAATAGTATTTTGGAATGTATGCATACTCTCTCCCTTTTAAAACAGCAAAGTCTGAATCCCCTCATTCTATCATGAATTTACTTTTTTCATTATTCCTTTGTGTTACTTAAAAATTTAAATATAGAAATCAAACATTTTATCCTTTTTGCTTCGTAATTTCTTAAATAGATAGTAGGACACATACTTCTAGGTAACTAAGAAATGTTTAAAAAAACGAGATGAATAATTTGCATAATCTACAAGAATCTCGAGCTGATTTATGTCATGTTCTTTAGCAGTTGTACACTGCTTTTTCTGGATAAACGGTATCCTTATCCATGAAACCGAGTCGTAAATGTAACTTTACAGTGGCATATTCTTCCCACTTTCAGCTGTGCTTTTTTATAAAGAAAAATTAGATCGCTACTTCATAGAAAATGATTAGCGATCTTTTATTATGAAATGGTCCCCATATATACCAAAAAGATGATAACTCCTATAATTGGTACTCGAACCCAAACGGATTAAGCTATACTTATCCGTTTTAGCAAAACTTGGTTATTTCGAGGCATTAAGAAATAATAGGAACGTACTAGCCCGAACATCCGAATTCTATTCCGAATACAATATATTGTATTATCAAAAAATGTTGAAGGAGGTAAAAAATGAATCGAAATTCAGTTGATATCTTAACAATTATGTTAAGCTGGAATAGAGCGGAGTTACTAGAACAAACAATTAAATCTTACATTGAAACTGTTTCGGTTTCCTATACTTTAATTGTTGTTGACAATGCCTCCAATTCTAAGACTATATTAACTCTCAAACGTTTAGCTGAGCTATACAACTTTAAAGCTATTTTTCTAAAAGAAAATAAAGGAGGTCTTGCTTTTAATCATATATTAAATACAGTGAATATTAATAAATACCGATATATACACTTTTCTGAAAATGATTTAGAATACAGACCCGGCTGGGATAAAGAGTTAATAAGCAAATTAGAAACATTTCCGAAATTGGGACAAATTTCACCATATTCATTGACTCCAGAAGTTGAACAAGGGGAAATATGGGGTAAGCGACCTGGAAAGCCATTCCGTAAAGGGGGCAAACTAATATATATTTGTCCAAATACCGGTACAACATGTCTGGTAAAAAAAATCTTAATTAAACGAGGACTTCGTTGGAAGAATATTCAAAAAAATAAATGGAAGTTACCGGCAGATGCAGCATTTTCCGCTGGTGTTAAAAGAATGGGGTATTTTGCGGCTTGGAATGATCGTTATCTAGCAAAAAATTGGGGACACAATATTACTCAGTTTCAAAAGGAAATTGATTATTATGTTAAAAATTATTCGGTAAAGAGTATTAAGTTAAAAGGTTTTATCGATCGTTTAAGAAAACATGGTTATAAATTAATTATAAGTCCTGACAAGACCTATAAAATAAAGCCAATAAATAAAAACTCTGTCAATAAATTGGACACTTAACACAGAGAAAATTCTCAATTTGTTTTACTTTGTTTTTAGTATCTTTTTTATCCAATAAGAGATAAAGAGTTGTTTAATAAATGGATCCTTTTATAATTATTCAACTTACAATATATTCAAAAATGCTGTTTTTTGTTAGTTTGGTTGTTTTCATGAAAAATTAATAATTTCTAAATAACACTGTAAAAAGATTCAATTCATGAGTAGTCATAACAGCTCCTTTTTACTTATACTAGTGATAATCCTATGATCTCTGGGGATCTGTTGATATTCCTTTAATTGATTACGTCGTCAGAATGGTAATTTAAATTTTCTATTGGAGGCTGCTGCCTAATAACTGGTTTTAAAGCAGTAATCACTAACTCTTTGGTCATCCGCTTGTCTATCTGTCAACTATGATTCTTCTTGAAAACAAATCCATGACTATACTAAATAGATCCATCCTTCTCTTGTCAATATAGGGTGATATCTATTACCCAAGAACTTCCCTGGCTCATTGACCTTAAACTGTTGATTTAACAGGTTAGGAAAGATTAGAAGTTTATGTTTAGAATTGGTTGTTGCTTTATATTTTTTATTTTTTTTGAGAGGAATTGTTTTCTTTCAACATACGTGTAATGGTTCTCATCGGTATGAAAACTATTTATAACTGTAAAAATCATCATTGTAGAAATCGCCGGTTTTACCGGAGGAAAGGATTGTGCTTGACATGTCTCTCACAAGTATCATTATTTTGACATTAAATAACTTGGAGAAAACGAAAAAGTGTTTAGTAAGTATTCGTAAATACACGCATCAACCTTATGAATTGATCATTGTTGATAATGGCTCAACAGACGGTACCATTCAGTACCTTAAAAAGTTTCCGGATATTAAACTTATTTGTAATAAACAAAACAAGGGGTTTGCGGGCGGCTGCAACCAAGGGATGAAGTTGGCTAAAGGAGAGCAATTGCTATTGCTGAATAACGATACTATCGTGTCCCATCATTGGTTGGATAACCTGCTAAAGGCCCTTTATATTAGCCCGCGGATAGGAATGGTCGGGCCCTTGACGAATTCTACCAATCCCCCAGGTGTAAAAAAACCTGCAAACGTGAACTATTCTAATGAAGTCCAATATCATCAACTTGCTTCACGATTTAATCAACATGATCCCTCCAAATGGAAAGCTATGCAAGTCTTGTATGGTTTTTGTTTACTGCTAAAACGTGAAGTATTTGATAAAATAGGATTGATGGATGAACGCTTTACTATAGGAACTGCCGAAGATAATGACTTTTGTCTCCGCGCGACAAGAGCCGGTTATACTCTACTTCTTGCCGGGGATACACTGGTTCACCACGATGGACATGCGAGTTTTAAGAGAAATCAGATAAATCTTCGACGGATACAATCAGAAAATATACAGAAATTCGTCCAAAAATGGGGGATCCAGCCCAGTGCCTTGGTACGTTCACAGCTTGATTTTATTCCAGATGGTTTGCTCGTTAAAGGTATAGGACCAGCAATTTATTATATTGATAGGCAGTTGAGACGTCCCATTAAAGATCAGGAAACATTGAATTATTTGAAATTTAAACAGTCCGATGCCATCAGTGTCCCCAATCCAAAAATTCAGAGATATCATGTGGGGGAAAAGATTGATAAAGAAGTTTTTTCCAAAAAAATCCTTAATAACTTCTTGGTTAAGTCCAATGATCGGGACGAAATTTTTCTTATTCAGGATGACTGTAAAAGATTGATTAAGGATAAAATCTCCCTCAATTATTATGGTTTCCTCCCCCAGAAAATTATCACTTTGCCAAATCAAATTATCGAATCAATTCAAAGTGGCAAGAATCTTGAATCAAAAATCGAATTT
Source organism: Metabacillus sediminilitoris (assembly GCF_009720625.1). Classification (NCBI taxonomy): domain Bacteria; kingdom Bacillati; phylum Bacillota; class Bacilli; order Caryophanales; family Bacillaceae; genus Metabacillus; species Metabacillus sediminilitoris. Next base: position 1,022,995 of record NZ_CP046266.1, on the reverse strand, counting down.
GAGACGCAACTGCCAAACCTTAAAGTTTTCAAATGTTTTAACACTTTTTATTTATCGATGAACAACTCTTTTTACCCTATTAAAAAAGTAAGTCTGGAGAAGTTAAAATTGGCTCCAAATAAAGCGATTAAAATATCCCCCCAAATCTTATACAAATTCCCTATTGGTAAGGAAATTGTTTATAGCTGGAGATAACATCAAACAGGTTTCCTTTAACAACCTTTTGTGAAGGAAACCTATTTTTCCATCTTGGACCATCCATGAGCAGAAAGAAAGAGATTTTCATGATATGAAAATCCATGAATCGTTTTTCATCTTTTATTATGGAAAAGAAGTGTTTAACTATTATTATCCTCTCTCCTCCCCCATCACAACAAGTCATTTTTTTATTTACCCATATACTTGATTATATTTATCAAAAGTTACTAGGTATTATTTAAGAAACACTTTTCAAAGAAAATCATTTAAAAAAATTATCCTATAAGCTTTTAGTCTATTTTAGGAAACAATTTATAGGGACAGCTTTTGACAGATCCAGTATGGAAAACGTGTTAAAAAAATATATACCTTTATCGAATCAATAGTCACAAGTTTTTAAAGGAATGAGAGGGAAATATGGTATTGTTCTAAGTTAAAAGATTTAAAAGAAATACCGCATGATGTTTTGTCCTATTTTATTGAAAATATACTAGTTTTGGGAATTGGCAAGGGGAAATTTGTAAATTGATAAGTGATTATATGATCAATTCCTATTTTCATTTAAAAATTTTTTATCTAGAAATTCTTGACCTCTCTTAGTCGAGATCGGGCAGTTGCCCCTTTTGTATTTGAACTTCCTAATTATAAATATCAACATTAGAATGTACATTTTTGATTGTTTAAGAATGTAATTCCTTCATATTTCTTTAGAAAGATGGTCTTTAGATTAGTAGGTGATCAAATTGGAAGTGCTGACTTTCACCTGTATATGATCGATTTTATAGAAATCTCTTATTTGCATATTTGGTAGTGGGCATAAGAGATTTTTTCTTTTTTTAAAGCCAAAATTGGTATTTTACCTCCTTGAACATAGCTATTATTGATTCGTTTCTGTTATCAATTTTAATTGGGAAACGAGAAATCGGTAATAAAAAATTTCAAAAAGGGATTGAATAAACAATTGCTTTTTAAACTGCACTTATTTCTTATTCCCGTATTTTTTAAAAGTTGTTTTTTTCATTGCTTGGGTAGAAGCTAACTTTACGTAATTTACGTTTGCCGGCTGCATAGATCTTCCTTGGTACAAACCATTGGGAGAAAATCGCTTTTTATATTCACTGCATAAACACATAAAACCACCTCACCTTTATAGTTCTATCTTATTCTTTTATCGACAGGCTGCTTCTACGCTTGTCTAGTAGGGAATTAAAAAAGTTGGAACCTAAGGGGGAATGACATTAGTTTGAATCTTATCATTTTGCGGCGCTTGTCTTATACAAGACTGCTGGATTTTTCATATCATATTCTATTAGCAACAATAATATTAGAGAAGGAGCGAAAAAAAATTCGAGAAAATAAACATTTAAGAGAGATTTTCCATGGACCAGTCGTCATTGGAGGTGTAGGCGGAAGCGGGACCAGGGTCGTTGCAGAAATAATGAAAGAACTAGGATATTATATAGGCCCTTTAAATAAGGCGAATGACAATCTAGAATTTGCAAAGTTATTTGGGTCCCCTGAATGGTTTAAAAAGAATCATAGAAATAATAAACAAGTTATCTTCAAACGACTAATAAACTTTGAGGAAAGCATGTTGACATCCCTAGAAACGAATCATTCCAATTCTATAGGCTGGGGATGGAAAAATCCGGTAACGCATATTTATATAGAATTCTTGGCGAAATATTTTAAGAAGATAAAATATGTACTTGTTATACGCAACGGGTTGGAAATGGCTTACAGCAGCAATCAAAATCAGTTTTACAAGTGGGGAGACTTATATAACATTAAACCAGGTACCAAAGCGGATCCAAAATCCAGTCTTCAATATTGGTTTGCAGCAAATGAAAAAGCGATACGACTAGGACAGGAACTCTTCAATCACAACTTCTTGGTTATTAACTTTAATGATTTATGCATGAATCCAGAGAAGGAAATCAGGAGCCTTATTTCCTTTTTAGAATTAGATCAATCAAAATATAACATCGATCAATTAGCAAAATTGATTCACCCTCCCCACTCATTGGGAAGACATAAAAAACGTGATTTAAGTAGTTTTACAGAAGGTGAATTTGATTTAATAAGAAAATTAGGATTTACAATATAAAATCTACGAAAAAAATCCTCTGCTAATGAAATAGTAGTTTATACTCTCATTTCCTTTATGTATAGATATTATGTAAAACTACCATCAATGGAGGAGAACTACTGTTTAAATGTAATAAAAGATCAAAGCTAAAAGCGTATGCCATTTAGCTGGTATACGCTTTTTGAATTAAAAGATAAAGACAAACATACACGCAAAAAAAATGAATTCTCATATAGTAGATTGTATTAAAAAAACTACTGGAAAGAAGGTTATTTATGGCTATATTTCGAACTGGACCGTTTCTTGTCCCCTCTCAAACACAAAATGGAAGCCCTATTAATACGGTAGTAGTGATGCTTACAAATCAAACGCAACGGACCCTTAACGCAGTTTTTAAAATCAACCAAGTTGCCTTGAATCCACAGCCGCTTCCGCCTTCTGGCTCGCCTATAACTGTGCTTCATCCACCCCAACGGGTCAGACTTCAGCCGAATCAAGCAAAGTCTTTTGCCGTACCTATCGATGAGCAATCTGAGACCATTTCGATCACTCAGAGTAATCCCGGTTCAACAGCGTTAATCGTCACTGTACGCGGTGATGTTGCGGGAAATGGAAGAGGAATTATTGCCTCGGTTACCGGAGGATTTGCCGCTCCCGGCGAATCACTCACCATTTCAGAACCAACAATGCAAATCCGCCATGATGAATTTGTAAAGGTCCCTATTAGGAAGAGAAAATAAAATAAGTTAATCCAACGCCAATTTCTTATTAAAATAAATTATTAACAAAAAACAACCTCCCGAATTTTAAACATTTCACTGTCACTGTGGTGTTATATCAATAAAATGGACAATACAAACAAGGAGAAACGATCAATATATCCAGGAGTTTTACAAAGGAATCGACAGGAATTAGTACGAATGTAGGACACTCGCTAGACAAAAAAACTGAGCATTGCTCGGTCAGATTGATGAGAAAGTACGTTTTTTTTAAAACCTATACTTTTTTCAATTACTCAATAAGTTATTAGGATAAAAACTGAAATATTTTAACTAAAAAAAGATCGCCTACACCTTATGCTAGTTTTGCTAGGTGAGTAGCGATCTTTTTATATTCTGACAAGCTGCGGTGTTAACTCGCATTCCGTAAACCCAGTAACCTGCAGTAACGAAGCCCGTGCAGTTCTTTTGAATCTGCAAAGCTTCACTCTACTTTTCCCTATCTGAATTTATAAAGTAACTTCCTGATTTTGAAAGAGGATTGAGATGAACCTGATCTCTATGTTCTTACCAAACATATTGTGTAATGACTTTTTGTGTATTCTTCGATCTTGTCCAATCCTTGAGAAGTGGACATTTTACACTTTTTTGTGTCTGATTTGTACTCTCGATACCTTTACCTTGTCGTTGTACTATATAACAATTCTTCTTTGTTTAGACAGATATATTGATTGAATAATCAGGAACAGGATCAGTAAGTTTTAATCTTAAAAACCATCGGTAGGCTACATTTGTCTGAATTTCTTTTTTTAATTGGGCGTTCCAAACGAATGCCATAAAAATAGCCGATAAACATCATTTTGAAAAGCTAAATAGGTCGGAGGGGCACCCATTGTTTACAGGTAAGTATAGGCGGACTTTCTCTCTTATAAATAAAAAGTCTATGTATTGATCCACCTTTCTTAAAAGGTAGTCTTGTTGTACTAAATCATCAATCATTACAAATTCTCCTTCCTTATGAGATTCTCTTTTAGGACTGAACATCCTATTCACCATGTTTAATTATATATTTTCTACCCTATTAACTCGGTGAATAATTGGAAGTAATTAAAGAAAATTAAAGGCTGCCGAGGTTTCTCGGCAGCCTAACCGAGCATTGCTCGGTTTTCTCATATCAAAAAAGCTAGATTTTAAGAATTTGTCTGCCCGGGCAGATCCTATTAGCAGTTAGACAATATACGTTACGCTAATTTTACAGATACCACATCGATTTTCACTGCTGCACTTGTAACAGTGCTGTTTGTGATTGTTAATGTTGAATTGGCAGTAGTAGCTGTGAAGTCGAAATTGTAGAAGGCATATTGTCCACTTATTACGTTTGCCGCTTGGAATGACCGAGTTGGTTGCCCTGTAATATCGACGTCAATTGTTCCGTCTGTAGCTGGTGTCGAAAAAGCTGCTTGGAACGTATAGTTCTCACCTACCTGCAAAGGTAACAAAGGCTGCGAGATTGAATCACCGCTAGCTTGAAGATTAGCATTATTAGCTCCCAACAATTCATCTGTAGTTTCTGTTATAGCAGTGCCAATAGGAGACCAAAAGGGACCTACACCCGGTGGTGTGGATTGTTCAAATCCGCCATTTCGAACACGATTAACATTGGCCATATTTCATCCTCCTTTCTATATGAATTTGGAATAAAAAATGAAAACAGTAATTCTCTGTATCATTCATCAATCTATTCTAATCATGAGAATCCTGTCCATAATAATATATGCCATTATGAAAAAAGAGAGTTAGTCATAGAACTATCTTTAAGAAAAATCAACTATTTTACTAGTATGTTCTTGGAGAAATAGAAACAAAGTTAGCGTTATTCCCACAGGAGCCTATTCAGTAAGATGATTGGTGAAGGCAGGTATCGAGAATACTACAAAGGAATCGATAGGATAGATTCCTAATCATAGGACACTCGGTAGACAAAAAACCGGGCATTGCCCGGTTTTAAAAAAAGCTAGATTCTAAGATTTTTTCTACAAGCACAGTTCCTATTAGCAGTTATCCAAATCCGTTACGCTAATTTTACGGAAACAACATCTATTTGAAGAGGGGTACTGAGTCCAGTGCTTCTGATTGTTAATGTTGGGCTTGAAGTAGTAGCAGTGAAGTCGAAATTGTAGAAAGCATAATCTCCAGATATTACGTTTAACGCTTGGAATGATCGAGTTGGTTGCCCTGTAATTTCGACGTCAATTGTTCCCGCTCCAGAAGCTGTTGAAAAAGCTGCTTGGAACGTATAATTCTCACCAACCTGTAAAGGTAACAAAGGCTGCGAGATAGCATCGCCGGCAACAGCAAGAATAGCGTAATTATCTCCCAACAACTGATCTCCCGTTGCTGTTACAGCAGTCCCAGTAGCCGTCCAAAAAGGACCTACGGTTGGAGGTGAGGATTGTTCAAATCCGCCATTTCGAACACGATTAACATTGGCCATATTTCATCCTCCTTTCTTCATGAATTTGGAATAAAAAGTGAAAACAGTAATTCTCTGTATCATTCATCTATCTATTCTAATCAAGAGAATCCTGTACCTAATAACATATGCCATTATGAAAAAGGAGAGTTAGTCATAGAATCTATCTTTAAGAAAAATCCACTATTTTACTAGTATGTTCTTGGAGAAATAGAAACAAAGTTAGCGCTATTTCCCACAGGATCCGATTTAGTTGGATGATTGGTGAACACAGATATCGAGAGTACTACAGAGGAATCGATAGGATAGAGTCTTAATCATAGAAAACTCGGTAGACAAAAAACCGGGCATTGCCCGGTTTTCGAAAAAGCTAGATTCTAAGATTTTGTCTACAAGCTCAGTTCCTATTAGCAGTTATCCAAATCCGTTACGCTAATTTTACAGATACAACATCGATTTGAACAGGTGTTGCGACTCCTGTATTGTTTGTAATTGTTAATGTTGAATTGGCATCAGTAGCTGTGAAGTCAAAATTGTAGAAAGCATAGTCCCCAACTATTATGTTTACTGCTTGAAATGATCGAGTTGGTTGCCCTGTAATATCGACGTCAATTGTTCCTGTAGAAGCAGCTGTCGAAAAAGCTGCTTGGAACGTATAATTCTCACCAACTTGCAAAGGTAACAAAGGCTGCGAGATAGCATCGCCATCAACAGCAAGAATAGCGTAATTAGCTCCCAACAACTGATCTCCTGTTGCTGTTACAGCAGTCCCAGTAGCCGTCCAAAAAGGACCTACGGTTGGAGGTGAGGATTGTTCAAATCCGCCATTTCGAACACGATTAACATTGGCCATAATTCATCCTCCTTTCTTCATGGATATAGTAGACAGATATACTCTTAGCAACACCAATTATTTCTTCTATCAAGAGCAGCCTGTCTATTAATAAAATATGCAAACATAAAAAATGATTGATAGTAGATAATCCTATCTTTAGAAAAATCCACTCTCTTACTAGATTGATCTTAGATCATTCCAGAATTAATAAAAATTAAAGAATGTTGCATGTATGTTCGTCCAATCAAAGCTTTTTTAATCGAATAAGTTAGATTATCGGAAAAACTGCTTAAAGGAGTGAAAACTATGATCAAAAGCAAAAAAGCGGGTGATTTTCCTGATTTTCTAATTATTGGTGCCCAGAAATGCGGAACGACTTCACTATATAATTACTTGATTAAGCACCCTGAAATTTTAGAAGCGAGCAGAAAAGAGATTCACTTTTTTGATAATAATTATAATAAAGGTATTGAGTGGTATAAAAAGCAATTTCCTTTGGAAACAAGAAGAAAGCAAGGATATATAACCGGTGAGGCGACCCCTAAATATATTTATGATCCTAATGTTCCTCAAAGGGTTTATCATTATATGCCGAATGTAAAGTTAATTGTCTTATTAAGGAACCCAGTAGATCGTGCTTATTCAAACTACCATATGGACATAAATAAAAAATTGCCTGAACTGCTTCGCAATGAATCGATAAATGATTATATTTCATTTGAAGAAGCGTTGGAAGTAGATATTGGACAAATCTATATGAAAAGGGGAATGTATGCGGACCAACTAGAACGGTGGCTAAAATTTTTCCCAAAGAGCCAAATGTTGATCTTACAGAGTGAACAGTTTTTTTCTAATCCATTGAAGACATTAAAAGAAGTTCAACGTTTTTTAGGTGTACCCTATCGAGAAATATATGATTATAAAGTATACATGAAAGGAGATTACAAACCTATCAATACAAATACTCGAAAAAAATTACTATCCTTCTTCAAACCGTATAATGATAGACTCAATCAGCTCCTAAAGGTACATTTTCACTGGGATGAATAAAATTTTTAAATAGTAGTGACATTCTTTGGGATGACGACATTATTATGCCAATAATCCTTCATCTATAAGATAGTAAGAAAAGGAAGAGTATGAAAAAAAAATCCTATTAAATAGCATAGATATATGTACAAATGCACAATCGTTTGAGATACAAATGAATATACAGGTATAAATGAAAATCTGGGAGGATTTTAATTTGAAAATGATTGCATATTACCTTCCACAATTTCACCAAATTCCAGAAAATGATAAATGGTGGGGAGAAGGTTTTACTGAATGGACAAATACTCGTAAAGCAGTACCTTTATTTAAAGGACATAATCAGCCTAGAGAACCATTAAACGATTATTATTATGATTTAACAAATCCTGAAGTTCGTAAATGGCAAGCAGACATTGCAAAGCAACATGGTGTTTATGGATTTTGTTATTACCATTATTGGTTTAAGGGTAAGAAGTTACTAGAAAGGCCATTAGAAGATGTTTTATTGACAGGTGAACCGGAATTCCCATTTTGTCTTTCATGGGCTAATCACGATTGGATAAAAAGGAATCCAAAGGGAAAAAATCAAATATTAATTCCTCAAGTTTATGGAGAGGAAAATGACTGGAAAGAACATTTTTATTATTTATTAAAGGCTTTTTTAGACAAAAGGTATATTTATAAAAATAATAAACCGATTTTTTTGATACATTTTCCAGGACAGATACCAAATTGCAGCAAAATGCTATCTTATTGGAATAAATTAGCGAAAGAAAATGGATTAGATGGAATATATTTTGTAGAGACAATGAGTGGGCAACCCATCACAAACATTAACGGATTTGATGCTCGAGTTAAATTTGAACCTATGTATACGCTTAGTCATGGACTCCGTGCCACAACAAATGTGAAGGCATTACTTCAAGGGAGAAAAAAAGTGTTCAAACGGTTATCGAACAAAAATATAAGAATGAGGATCTTTGATTATGATATGGTCTGGAGAGACATTCTAGAACATACTATAGAAGAAAAGAATTGGGATAAGCCAATTTTTCCAGGTGCTTTTATTGACTGGGATAACACAGCACGAAGAAGATTAACAAATTCTATAGTTTTTGAAGGTGCTTCACCGGAAAAATTCGGGAATTACCTAAAAAAATTAATTCAACTAAACGTCGGAAATGAATTTTTGTTTATTAATGCCTGGAATGAATGGGGCGAAGGAACCTATTTGGAGCCCGATAAAAAAAATAAATATCAGTATCTTGAGCAAATAAAAAAATTAACTCAATGTATAAATAGTACATTTTGTGATTTCTGAAACATTAACGATAAATTAATACGGTTTATAACCAAAAAGTAAGAAGGATGATACTAATGAGATTAATGTTCATATACACAAGCCAAAACACCTTATCACACCTCGATTCAAATATCATCTCGGCTTTTAAAACGCTTGAGAAAAATTTAGAGGATTTCACTTTTGGAAGTGTTTTTTATAACAGTATGCAAGATTTGCTTAAGATCAGTCATAAGGTAAGATCTTTTCGTCCTGATGTTATTCTGAAATGTCACCCGAACGTTCCGGCTTCATTAATTAATATGCTAAAAAAATATGCCACTGTGGGGATATGGGTAGTTAATGATCCCTATAATCTTATGATTCATGAAAAATCAGTAAAGCCATATGATTTTGTTATTTCACAAGATGCCAGTTGTGTTTCCTTTTATAATCAGAAAAATAAGCCTTGTATCCACCTTCCGTTAGCTGTTAATCCCAAAAAATATCATCCAATGAAAGTTCCGGAAAAATATCAATATGATATTAGCTTTATAGGCAATGCATGGCCTGAACGCATTCCAATTATCGATAATTTAGCCCCCTTTCTATTAAAGAAAAAATTCATCATAATAGGTAAAAATTGGAATAAATTAAAAAGTTATAAAAAAATGCAGCCATATATCATAGATACATTGATTCCCCCTAGAGAAGTGGCAAAATACTACAATGGCTCTAAAATCATCTTAAACATTCATAGAGGCCATAATGATGTGAAAATGAATCATAAGAAACTTCCCGCTTTCACCCCGAATAATCGAACATTTGATATTGCTGCCTGTTCAGCTTTTCAGCTTTGTGATTGCAGGCAAGGATTAGACCATCTGTATAAAATAAATGATGAAGTGGTTTGTTATAACAGCTTAGAAGATTTGAAGAGTAAAATAAATGAATATCTTAAAAATGAAAAAGAACGGGAAAGAATATCTAATAATGCACTTCGCCGTACTCTTACTGACCATACGTATGAAAAAAGGCTGCAATATTTACTTCATTGTTTTTCAAAGGGGCAGCATCTTAAAAAATAATAAAAGGACTGATTCATGTTGAAATGGAACAACTACTATGGTCTGAATTTGACTGAACATGAAATTAAAAGCGGAAGTCATCGATTGTATGTAGGAGGAAATTGGGAAATAATTGGAAAATTACAATTTGATTTTTTGGTAAAGCAAGGATTATTACCGAACCATCAACTATTAGACGTAGGCTGCGGGAGTTTGAGAGGCGGTATTCATTTTATCAAGTATTTAAAATCAGGCAACTACTATGGAATGGACATTAATTCTTCTCTCATTAAAGCAGGCAAATTTGAATTAAAACGAGCAAACTTAGTTCATAAACAACCGAACCTACTAGTGGATGATACTTTTTCTTTTAAGAAATTCAATCAAGAATTTGATTTTGCAATTGCTCATTCTTTATTCACACACCTGCCGCTAAATGTAATTAAAGATTGTTTGCTTAATATGGAAAAAGTTCTTAAAAAAGAAGGAACATTTTTTGCCACATTTTTTGAATCAAAAGAAAAAAACAACAAAAAACCCATTAAACAATCCTCTGGGATTATCACCTATCCGAATAAGAACCCTTACCATTACCAATTATTCGACTTTGATCGATTGATTAAGGGCTCTTCATTAGAATTGAAATATATAGGGAACTGGGGGCATTCAAGAAACCAAAAAATGCTCTGTTTCAAGAAGAAAAGTCCCTAAATATGTTCCAAACTATTTTACAGTAGAAGATAGGTTCAAAAGTATGTAATTTAACTTTACTCTCTAACTTGCTATAAAATTATAAAATGAACATCATATTTGCATTGGAGATGATTACGATAAATAAAAGCTTATTATTTCTCATCCTAGGTCTCCATCGATCGGGGACTAGTGCAACAGCAGGTGTTTTGCATCAATTAGGGGTGAATATGGGAAAAAAGCTATTGGGAAGAACAAACGCAAATCCTAAAGGGCATTTTGAAAATCAGGAATTTGTTCTGATTAACAACCGAATCCTAGCAAGCGTCAATGGATCGTGGGATAGACCTCCTTCGCCTTTGAAAATTAAAAATAACAAAATGAACGAAAACCATATACGAAGGTTCATTAGAGAAAATAAATTACCGATCTGGGGCTTAAAAGACCCAAGAACTTTGCTGACTTATGATATCTGGAAACCCTATTTAGAAGAAACATCTGAGATTACTTACATTTTTGTTCATCGCCCTTTTGAAGAATCTATTATGTCTTTAGTACACAGGAACCATTTCAGTATAGAAAAATCGAGAAAAATATTGATTCCTTATTTAAATAATAAAAATAAGCTCAGAACAAGGTTAAAAGATGAAGGGGCAGATATAATAGATGTCAACTTTGAAAATCTATTAAAAAATCCGGAAATTTTTGTTGAAGAAATAAATAAGAGAACAAATCAAAAGCCTGATTACCATTTGCCAGCCGTAAAGAATTTTTTAGATACCAAGCTAAAAAAATTTTAATAACGTAAAAAGAGGTTTCTCTCAATTATGAACTGTTACCCTTAAAATGGACAGTTTAAAAAAGCTAGGCACATATGAGATGACTTCGGTATTGGTCTGGAGTCATCTCATATGTGCCCATTGATAACGATGACAATTGTATTCCACCATATACTCATCAATTCTTATTCTTAAATCCTCAAAAGACTCACAAGTAGATAACTCCAGTTCGTCCTTCATATGACCAAAGAATGATTCTATTGGGGCATTCCTAACAATTGCCTTTCCGAGATATAGCTGCTTTAATCCCATATCTCTTATCTTCTTTTGAAATTCAGGATGAGTATAATGAAATCCTTGATCGAATGTAAATAGCTATCTGGATGGCTCATAATATCAGTAAGACTTTTCAAGTGTTTCAAATTTTCATAGACTAATTCCATTCTTAATGAAGTTGACAAATAATAAGTTAATATTTCTCGTGTGGCCCCATCTTTAATGATAGACAAATAAGCCTTTTGGCCACGTTTATAATACAAATACGTTATGTATGTTAGTAAAACTTTCTGCGGTAAACCTGTGTCAAAATTTCGTTTCACTAAGTTTGGGCATGTTTTATGTTTTTGAGTGGCTTTAGCCACTTTTTTATAAGGATTTGGCAGGAGAACTTTGGTGAACAAATGAAACTTTCTCATGATTCTTCGTATTCGCTTATGGTTCATAACCACACCATAATCACTTTCTAAAATCATCTTTATCTGAAGAGCTCCTACCTTACAACGCTTTTGATTAAATACTTCGTTTATTAGTTAGTAATCAGCTTGATCTCTTTCTTCCTTTTGTTGACGCATTGATTCGGATTTTAGAAATGCATAATATCCCCTACGACTTACGCCAGCTAATCGACAAAAGTACGCAATCATTCGAGGAAAACTAAGCTCTCTGACTACCTGTTCAATTAATATGAAATTCTCTTTAGTATTTAACGTTTTTTCTTCTGACTCGCCTGCCTTTCTAGTTCGTCTAGCTTTTTTAAGAAAGTTAGTTCAGCTTCTAGATAGGCTATACGAGCTTCAGCTTTCTTTAGCTTTTCCTCTGATGAAAGAGCCTTTGTAGAAGGACGTCCTGTACTTCATTTACAACGACGTTCAGTGTAGAACCCTTTCCCACTCTATTCACGATATGTTTTTTTCCAACGATCTAAGCACTGTTGAGGCTTTTCACGACCAATTACATCCACATCAAATCCATTTTCAATGAAGATTTGAAGGGGATCTTTTCCCTCTAGGTTTTCTATGGCTGCCTTAATCTTAAATTCAGGATGATACGTAATCGACCGTTCAGAGACCTTAACTACATTTGGATTTACTTCTAACTGATTCATCTGCATCTCTGTGAAGATAATTTTACTCATAGAAATAACCTCGCTCATGTAAGTCTAATTGATTATAAACACAAATTGATTTATGAAAACAGAAAAACCCGAATATCGGACTTTTTTTTACAGTTCCAATATTCGGGTTATAGTTCATTATTATTTATTTTGTTATGGCCTTGATATTAATCCTTCACTTATAAGAGCAGGTCAGGAAGAAATTAAAAAGGCCAATTTATCTTATAAGAAACCATCTCTTATTGTAAATGACAGCTTTGAATTCAATGTTTTTAATAAAAAGTTTGATTTACAATTGCTCAATCATTGTTTCACATTTACCAATGAACATTATTCAAAGATGCATGATCAATATAAAAAGGTCCTTAAACATGGCGCTAAATTTCATGCCAATAATAGAGGATCGATTCAATGTCAATCCAGTCAACCAGGTAGATTCTGGTAGTGTTATCAGCCATTTAGATAAAGATCTGTATTATTATCATATTTCCATGTTTGAGTATTATCTATCCATTCTAATCGTGTAATAGGGTGGTTTTAACAAATTTTGATTTAGGCTTTGAGCCATTTTATTTTTCTTTAAAAATTTTTTAACTTTGAATCTAAAAATTCCCTCACCTGATTTAGCTGATGATCAGTAGGATTTCCGATTTTTTCATTGAGCTTCCTGACAAATGGCTCTGGATCATTTAAAAGATCCTGATAAGAAATATCAATGATGTTTTTAGAAGGAAGACCATAGGTATGCCGATAAAGATAAAGATTTTTCAAATAGGGGGTCAATATTTGATTCGCACGACTAATACTAATTCGATCCCTTTTTGTAAGGGAACTGACAGATGCTTTAAATGGCCGATGGACAAAAACGTAATAGATATCGGCCACTTCCTCTAAATACGGTTTCCAAACTTCAAAAGTGAACAATGCTCGCGGATCCTTTAGGCCCCATACTGGTTTCACATGGTTGATGAGAAATGCCTTGATCTTTGCATCTGGAAAATGGATTCCTGCTATTTTGTCCCGGCTGGGTGGGTTGTTCCATGTGCTGTGGGCAGCTTGCAGGATTTGTTGATTAATAGAAACAAATTCAGCATTTTCATAATGGCCCTTTGGATTATGGGCGGTAGCCGGAAGGAGTTTATCTCCCATATGTATGCCTAAATGATGCATAACCCCTGCAGTCGCACTTGATCCCGAACGGTGAAGGCATAAAATAAGGAAAAGCTTGCTTTTCTCTTCCAAACGAAACAGCTCCTTCTTACAGTGATGTAAGTTGATAAGTCACTTTATCTGTATACTTAAAAGAGAGCTATCCTGCTTGAATAGCTCACTTATAAGGTAGAATCTTTAATGATATCAATCATTTTTTCTATTCTGTGCTCAAATGTGTGCTCTTCTAATGCACGATTTCTTGCATTGTTTGCAATCCTTTGTCGTTCTTCTTCAAATTGCATATAGTAATCGATTTTTTTGACAAGCTCCTGATAACTTTCAAAAGATACAATTTCCTCATCTTCAATAAAATGATTCGGCAAATCCTCCTTGAATTCAATCAGTTGAAATGCCCCGCAAGCCGCTACATCGAACGTTCTGTTGTTTATGCTCTTGCCTTCAATGCCGAGCCGGTTCTGATTATGCCTTAAGTTAAATGGCCGGTGGGTGTTTAAGACGATTTTAGCGCCGTTATAATAATTTGCGGCAATGGCAGGTTCTACCCACCCTTCGAGGATTTTTAGCTTCGGGTTATTTTGAAACCGAAATAAAGGATTTTTCCATTTGCCGACAACTTGAATCTTGTAAGCTGTGTTCTGCAATAGGAGCTGGATATATTTTACTCGGTCCGGGTAAGGATACCCGACAAGACATATATCACTCCTGTATTTTGCTTCGACTTGCTTTGGTCTGAATACTTCCGGTGCTGCAGCAAGCGGCAAATGATGAGCGTGCTTGTGCCCTTTGTTTTTGTAAAATTCGAGCGCAGCGGAATCAATGGTGAACACAATGTCATAATAACCTGAAAGGCCCTCTGTCCGATTCATAAAATACGGGTCCTCTGTGAACCATACCACCGTTTTGACTTGTTGTTTTTTTAACCATTGAAGCATTTGGATCGGAAACTTGAAGCCTACCAGTGTGAGGGCAGCCTCTGGGTTGAATGATTTCACAAGCGACTGCAAAGCGGGCAAGCCGGCATGAATCTGAAAGAGTTTCACGTTATACTTTTTTTTCAACTCGCTTACTATCCATGCTTCAAAATGGTCATATATCCCTTTATAACTAGAAGTAATCAATAAAATTTTCATCATGTGATCACCTAAAAGTTAACCGTAATGGTATTTAATGCCGCAATTCCATTTTTGATTTCGTCGCAATAAAAAAATCCTTCAACTATGACAAATTTTTCTTCTTTTGATGTTGAAATCCACAGCTCGTTTGCAAATATTAGATTTTCGCCAGGTTCCAATTGCTTGCGATGGTTGGGTTTCAGCCAGTGTTCTCCAGTTTCTAAAGATTTTCCCTTCCAATTATCATCAATATAATGCCACGCTTCGGTATTCGTTCCATCAATCATAAGGGCCGTATGAGTTACTGATCCGATTTTGCCGCCGAGACGGACGTCTTGAGGAGGCTTAATGCGAATGCAGATCATCGGATTATTTAACGTTGCAGTACCTGTATTTTTTATGATCAAGTTCCCGATCACGTTAACTTCCCTCTCGTCTTCATCCATATCCGGAAGCATTACGGCATAGCTGAACCATGACAGCCCCTCGGCATATTCTAGCTCCTTTTTTTTCCAGAACAACGAGATCCCTCCTGATTCTACCGAAGATATTTCCTTACATTCTATGCTGTAAATCGGAGCACATGATAACAAACATATTCTAAAAACAATGAAAATTTATGGATTTCTATTGCTTCTTTCTGATAAAACATAAACAAAAAAGAGGAGCTGGAACTCCTCTGTAGTTTTTCACCTTATGTCCAGCCCTACTTAAGGAGTAGGTGTAGGAGATGGTCCCGGCCCTGGGAAGACTGTTGGACATTGAGGCGGGAATGCCAATGGCGGGCAGACAAACGGCATATCCGGCCGCGGTTGGCAGAAGTCTGCTGTAATTTCAAGTTTTACTAATGCCTCCATCTGTACGTTTTGGCATAAGTTGATTGAAATATCGAGTTGTTGGAACGCGAATTCTCCAGGTGTACCTGGTACTCTTTGGCAGATTAAGTTGGCATCACACTCAAAGTCTGTTATTTCACACTGAAGGAAAGTGCCAGGAGGTGCGCATAAGAAAAACTTCTCGGCAACAGCCCAAGCGATTGGAGCCGATTGACATACTTCACCTTGAGGGTTTGATACACGAACAACAACGAATCCCTTTTTCAGCACTTTCACTTTTTGGAGTGTAACAGTAGATCCATCCGGCAATTGGAACTGCCCAGTTGCACGTCCCTCAGGTTGTGGTATTTCTTGACAAAGTATTGCACCAGGCGCTAATGGATCAATAGGAGTTCCCTCTTCATCGGTAGGGAAACATTCTACTGTAAAAGTGCCGCCTAAAAATGCACAAGGGTCATCAAAACCAGGAGTTGGAGTTGGTGCTATAGCCCCACAATCAAAGCCAAGAGTTGGAAGAGCCGTGGCCCCAGTAAAGGCTAATAGCGGAACATCTACTTGGCGGGTAACCCAGTCATAAACTTTATTAACTTTGATACATAAAGTTTCCTGACCACCGCTAATTGAATTAAAATCCATTAATCTAACATCCTCTCATTTAAATAGTTAATTGGGTAGAGCCTACTGTATTCTATGCGAGTATCATGATGGTGTGCATAGGCTTTTGATTAACTTGAATTCCTTAAAAATAGTTACCGGCACATAAGGAGTGAAATAACGAAGATACAGTTGACCCATAGATAATATATTCCCAATGTAAATAGGTGTGCGCTAATCTTGAGGTGGTACATGCCTAATTTGTTCAGCGTTCCTTCATTAAAGATTAAGAGACAACAAGCAAAACTGGTTTTTTAGTGGAGTTATAGGATTGGATTTCGATTATAGATTTGTTAAGCCTCATGGTGGTTCTATTATATATAGCCAGCAATTAAATGATTTCCTAGAAAGATATTTAATTTTTATACTCGACAGTTACACGTTTTATCTTTACAAGCATAAAATGAAAAGAGATTGAATTGGGCATTTGCCTAAGGGGGGAAAAATAATGCCAAGTAGGAGTAAGTATGAAAAACTATCCCACTTACAGTTGCAGCAGAAAGTCATCCATCTTGAGTCAGAACTATCGATGTACCGAACAGATAATGAGTCGAAACTACGAAAGTACAATGAACGTGTAAACATAATGAATCAAGTCAACGACAGGTTGAGAAAGCAACTTCAGGAAGTATTAAATGACAGTGTGTCGTATAGTAAAGAGAGAGATGAATTGATTAACGATTATAATGAGCTGCTCCTGAAAAATGCTGCTTATCAAAAAAAAATAACACAGCTTGAGAAGAGCACTGGAAAAACGGAGTTTGTTGACGAAATTGAAAGGTTTGCAAGTGAAAATGAGAGGCTCGTCAAATTGACAGAAGAGTTAAGAAAAGAAACGGAATTCCATAAGGAGAACTCAGAAAGATATTTAAAAGAAAAACAGATTAGTGAAGCTGAGATAGAGAAGATGAGAAAGGATTTATCCCGCTTAGAGGAGTATAGTGAAGAGAAACATCAGTTAATTTTAAAAGAACAGGAACTGAAAAAGGAACTTCAACAGCAAAAATCAGCATTAAAGAAAGCTGTTGAAGAGAAGGAACAGTTCTATCAGGAAAAGCAAACGATGGAAAAAAGTATTGATGAACTGCAGAAACAGCTGATCGACAAAGAAGAAAAGGTGGAAAATCTTAAAAGAAAAGAGCTTTCCTTAGAGAGCCAGCTCGCTGAATTTAGTGTAGAACAAGGTCAATTAAATATAACTATTAAAACAATGGAAAATGAAAAACAACAATTGGAACTTACGCTTGCTAGTAAAGTTGAAGAACTGGAGAATGTGCTTCTAAAAAAAGCTGAGGTTGCCAAAGAATTGGAAATTGCGAGATCAGATCATGAACAGCTCCTAAAGAAATTTACGCAGATCGAAAACGAGGGTAAAATGTTTCAACAAAAAGAGGCAGATTTTAACCAGCAAATTGAGAAAATGGCAGCAGGTTTAGCCGAAGCGCATACGAAAATAAACGAGATGAGTAAGGAAAAAACTGAGTTGGAACTGGAACTGGAAAAGAATAATGGTTTTTTGGCCGAAGCGCGTACGAATATAAGCGAGATGAGCAAGGAAAAAAATACATTGGAACTGGAACTGGAAAAGAAAAATGGGGTTTTATCCGAAGCTTATAAGAATATAAGCGAGATGAGCAAGGAAAAAAATACATTGGAACTGGAACTGGAAAAGAAAAATGGGGTTTTAGCCGAAGCGCATACGAAAATAAGCGAGATGAGCAAGGAAAAAAATACGTTGGAACTCGAACTGGAAAAGAATAATGGTTTATTGGTCGAAGCTCATACGAAAATAAGCGAGATGAGCAAGGAAAAAAATACGTTGGAACTCGAGCTGAAAAATAAAAATGGGGTTTTAGACGAAGCGCATACGAAAATAAGCGAGATAAGTAAGGAAAAAAATACGTTGGAACTGGAACTGGAAAAGACTAATGGTTTATTGGTCGAAGCGCATACGAAAATAAGCGAGATGAGCAAGGAAAAAAATACGTTGGAACTCGAACTGGAAAAGACTAATGGGGTTTTAGACGAAGCGCATACGAAAATAAGCGAGATGAGCAAGGAAAAAAATACGTTGGAACTCGAACTGGAAAAGAATAATGGTTTATTGGTCGAAGCACATACGAAAATAAGCGAGATGAGCAAGGAAAAAAATACGTTGGAACTCGAGCTGAAAAATAAAAATGGGGTTTTAGACGAAGCGCATACGAAAATAAGCGAGATAAGTAAGGAAAAAAATACGTTGGAACTCGAACTGGAAAAGACTAATGGGGTTTTAGACGAAGCGCATACGAAAATAAGCGAGATGAGCAAGGAAAAAAATGAGTTGGAACTGGAACTAGAAAAGAATAATGAGGTTTTGAACAATACAACCGAACAAAATAAAAAAATTGCTCAGGAATTGGAAGATTTAAAACAAAAACAGGAACAATTACAACAGAAAAACGTATCCTATCTACAAACGATCACCCAATTGGAATCAGATAAGAATGCCGCTCTTGAGTCAGTTGGTCATCTTCAAACAGATTTAGCGAATGCAAAATCTCAAATAATGGAATTGGAATCGTTAAAAAATGAACTGTCAAATAGTCAGGAAAACCTTGTGGCAGAAGTGAGCAAGCTGGAGGAAGAGAAAAATCAGTTTGTTGAAGAAAAAACAGCACTGCTCAATAAAATTGCCAAACTTGAAGAGGAAAATGCTTCGTTTCATGACAGCATTTCGAAACTCTCTTCTCAAAGGAAATCCGACGAAAAGCGGCTTGATAAAATAACCTCCAACCTTAACGAAGTTTTTACAGAAACAAAACAGTTAGTTCGGATGACATCGTCGTTAAAACACCAATTGGAAGCAAAAACTTTAGAGCTTAATCAAATAAAAAAGGAGAAGGAGATGCTTATGCAAGAGGTAGTTCAGCTTAAAGAAGATTATGAAAGGTCTGAGGCACAGAAGAATGAGCTTGAAAATCAGATTGAAATCATGAGAACTGAGTTGCTGAAAGCTCAGAATTCATTGTCTCGCCTCGAACAATTCGAAACTGAAAAGCTCAAGCTGAAGGAAGATTTAGAATCAAAAATTGAAGAATTCAATATGCTGACTGATCACTATAAGCGTGAAAAAGAATCTTACCTGCATGTTCTTGAACATGTACAGGATCAGGTCAACGTGTATAAAGAAAAGTCCGAGGAATTTGATACGGAAAAAGGGTCGTGGTCCAAACAAATTGATGAATTAAAAACTGAATTAGCCCAAACAAAAGCTACGATTGTGAAAATGGAAGAGATGGAGCAGAATAACGTGAAGCTAGCCCAAGACCTACAAGCGAAAGAGATTGAAATCTATAAATTAAAAAAAGACAATGAACTTGCCCTTCACCGTCAGATGGAACAATTTAGAGATGAGATGAAATTATATCAAGAAAAAATTATACAATATGAGAAAGATCGGGAGATTTGGGAAAAACAAATGAAGCAAATGAAAGCTCAGTTTGCCGGTTTGGAATCAAACTTGGAAGAAAAGGAAAATTTTATTAAGCAGTATATCAAACAACCGCTTTCACAATCGATGCCTGGAATCGAAAAGCCAGCACAGCAAATATTAGCCCAGTCTGAACAGCTGTCACCTATACAAAACAAACCTGCTCCAAATCAAAGTCAACAATCAACTGACTGGTTTCAACGAATCGCGTCCCAACAGCAAGGTTCATACCAGCCTATCCCAAAAAGTCAGAATAACGCTTCCACAACAATGGACTTTTTCACATTACGAAGCAAAACAACTCAGCCCTCAGCTCCCGGACCCTATGGAAACCAATGGAATAAAGAATAACTTAAGCCATAAAGGCGATGCTGCTCAATTTGAGATTAAAAAAACGGTATATGAGGATATGATTTCTTATTGTCAAAAAGCCTTGCCTAATGAAGCATGCGGGTTACTTTCGGGCGTCAAAGCAACAGGGAGCACTGTATGGAAATTATTAAATGAATCCCTTAATCCCAATCGTTTTTATTTGTCTGCAGAGACTGTTAAAACGGCTGTTGAAAAAATGGAGGAAAATGGGGAAAAACTTTCAGGCATTTTTCATTCACACCCGAGTACACCCGCCTTTCCTTCATCACATGATATTAAAAATAATCCTTATCCCCACTTAGCCTATATTATTGTTTCATTTTATAAAGGAAAAGTAGAAGTGAAATGTTTTAAGATGGATGGCAAAACAGTAACACCAATGAAATTACTCGTTATTGATGAGTGAACTAGACGGCGGATCCAGCGGAACGCCGTTTTTTATTTTTATGTACTAAGTCAGGCTTCTGGAAAATAGCAGAACATCAGAGACGCTGTGAAGATCTTAGAGAAACATCACCTCACTCTATCTTTAGTTAAAAGAAATTGAGGTGAAAATGGTGTTGTTTAATAGGGTAGAATTCTCATCCTCCAAACACAGCAAACTTATTTCTAATACTATTTTCTACTCACATTTTTATTTGGGTTTTAGTTTGAACACGACATAACTAATAGAATCATATAATTTAATGTAGTGTACTTAAACGACTAGGAGGAATTCATTTTGCACAAAAAACAGGGCTTGCAAATTGTTAATAGATCCGTTTCAAAACAACATGAAAAAAACCTTTATATAGGGCATAAGACTAGTGACAATTATACTGTGCATGGAGGGGGCTATAAAAGACGGAAATTCGGAAATGGAGGATGCGGATGCGGCAGCAATCCTAAACAGGTGAGACGGTAAGCTAAATAATAACAAGAAATTACATTCAGGCTGCAAAACTGCAGCCTTTATTTATAAAATACACAGCCCTTTTCCAAATGGATATGGAACTGTTGATACAAAAAATGAATAAGCTAATTATGTGACTTAATACAAAGGATAACGGTAAGAAAAGCAATTATACCCGCAGCAGGATTTGGAGCCAGAAGCCTTCCAATTACAAAAGTCATTCCAAAGGAAATGTTTCTATTGGCGGTAAACCTGCTATCCATTATATAGTAGAGGAGGCTGCAGCATTAGGGATTGAAGAAATCTAATGAACGTTTCACGGAACAAAAATCTTCCGGTTGACTTTGGTCTTGGTGATGCTGTACTTCTTGGAAAGTTTACAACTCAATGTTGATTTCGTTTTTATAGCAACAAAACTTAAACTTCCTACCTTTTCCGCATGGACATGGATCGTATAATCTTTCTTTCATTTTAGCTTTTACAGCTTTTTTCAGTTGCGATATGTCAACAAACGGTTTCAATTTGATAAATGATTGAATACCGTAATCCTGACATATTTTAGCGATTTTTGCTGCCTGCAGTTCGGTAATTACTGAACACACAATTGGTTTTTCTTTTGTAAGCTTTAGGTTTGTCATAAATCTATCCCCCTCATCCCTTCAGTTAAATACTCTAATATATGCTATGCAATTTCTCTCTATACGGTACGAAAATTCATTGGGAGATTAAAGCCATCTGTAAATGTCCCTTTTTTTTAGGAATGTTAGTGCCTGTATCTGATCTTGTCACGTTTAATATTTTCCTCCATCCCATTTTTTTTCGGCGATTTTTCCAACAGAAACAGTTAATGTTCCTCAAATGAAGCATGAAGATCGTTAATTCAGACTTAATTTCTTATATGTATTTTGCAATGAGTCCAATACTAAGGATTCGTCCATTTCAGTAAAAAGTTGCTTGAACATATTAACGATCTGACATCAGAACAAAAAGCTCAAAAACAGAAAAAGACCAAAACTAAAAATGGTGTTTTAGCTCATACGATTCACAGTTTACAATTTGTAAATGGCTATATTATCTGAGCTGTTGATGCTTCACTTCCATATGGCTATGCGCTAGATCCTTCGCATATGGGGAAGGATCACCTTACAGATTTATTAAATCACTTATGTGATAAAACATCTTTCAATTCATGTTCAAGAAGGACTGACAGTACGATTGTCAGTCCTCTTTAACGTTATTTCTTATTAATCATATTTGAAATTGTGTTGAAGTCTAATTTTTCATCACCATTTACAATTGAATTCACAATCTTATCTTCTAGTTGTTTAGGTACCTTTTTATTGGCAATCTGTGAAACTTTTTGAATGACACTTCGAACTGTTTTTTCATCTTTAAAATTAGCATTTTGCAATGAATTTGCTAAAGCAAATACATCATTCATTTTGACACCAGTTTTTTGTTCAATGCTTTTAAAAAATTTATTCTCCATCGCTTTCTCCTCCTTCATTCATATGATATTTTATGGAGCTCTGGGCAAAACGTGCATATTTTAGTCTTAAAGGATAAAAAGTACGAGCGGTTACGCTCGTACTTTCTATTCTTTTAACTATGAAGGAAATTTTAGTTGTAGAATGAAGCACCGACAATGATTAAAAGAATAAACAATACAACGATTAAAACGAACGTGCTGCCATAATAACCGTTTCCGTAGTTACCGCCACCGTATCCGTAATATCCGTAACCCATATCCTTAAGCACCTCCCTTATCTTTATCACTTTCATGATATGTTAGGTCAAGCAAAAAGGTTTGGACGGATTAATGATAAAGTGAATTTAAAATTTTTTTTACTGGGGTGAATCCAAAAAAAACTCATTATAAGGACTATCACCTTAATTTTTTTATGTTCAATTATCCATTGTTCCATGTGTCGAGAGGCTTGTTCTATATTACATTAACAGCTTGTGGAAGAACGATCGTCTATGGAAGGAACTAATTATTCAGGCGAAACAAATCCGCCTACAATTGGTGTAGAGCCTTTATCAGTCACTTGGAAGTTATTTTATTTAGGGGGAAAGAGTTTGAATGACTTTACTACTCCTGGAGGAAAAAATCTTAAAATATAAATGGTTAGTTGCCAGACCAATCCAGATGGATAAGAATCTGGCAACCATTCTCTTTACACCAAAACACCCTTCTACTCTTCAGGTCTTTCTAATTTTCTATTAATCACTTTGTTAAAACGATTATATAAACTGACCATTCAATCCATTTTTATATTTATTCTATGAACGTCTTTTTTTCCCGCAGCCACAGCCTCTTTTTTTAACATTTTTTTGTTTCTCTAAACTAGGCTTTGATTGATTTGAATCTGTTTGTCTTTGGGAAGGATTCATGTTTACTCTTTTCATTTCATATCCCACCTTCCAATTATTTCTCTTGTACTTAACCTGGTAAAAGAATATCAGCGTCTTTATCTCATAGTATGTGTAAGATTAAAATTGTTTCTATGTTAATTGCCTAATCTATTAGTTTCATCACAACTGTTTCAATCATTCCAGCAGCACCAGCTATAGCCAAAATAAGGATAAGGGGCTCTGCTCCTTGAGGCCAAAAAATCCATGCTCCATATAAAAATGCTGAGCACCACATTCCTGTACACCAGTAACAGCTTAATAGCTCCCCAATCCATGCTCTTAATCCCTTTCCTTTAATTTCTAAAAACACTACAACAACACCATCATCATCTTTCTGTTCAACTTCTTTATGGAATGGGCTGCGAATAAATGCGGTAATCTTATCAAAAACAATAAGTCTCGTTAAACGAAAAGAAGCGAATGCAAAGATGATGATTTGCAACCAAGTAGTCATCTCCTCCACCCCTCTACATAATCATCCTTATACATTATGAAAAGATTACCGAATTATGATGATGGATATATTTCCTTTAGCAAATTTTTTAGATTTTACATATATGGCTAATCTTTTATCAAGATGGCCTTATTAGACAATTTGCTGAAAAATTAGGTGTAAAATTGTATGTTTGACTTATACAAAAGCTCGTGATTAAGCATTATATACAAGTAAAGGATCCCACATTTTTATCAGATTTATAGTTCCATACTGAATCCCTATTTAATATGATGTTAGTCTTATACAAAATTAGATGTATAGTAGGAAATTTAAAGGAGGACAAAACAATGAAAGCAACACCATATGCTTGGGCTACTATCTTTTTAGACCACGAATCAACTGAAAAAGAACATGTTGAATCACAGGAGAATGCTACAGAATATTTTTCATCTGAAACAGTGACATTAATCGTACAACTAATAGAGAAATTAGTCGATCTAACGATTACAGATAGCAACCGTGCTGCACAAGAAATACATCACCTATTAAAACAAGTAGATACACTTTAATTACCCGATTAAAACTTATAGTTTTTTGTCAATTTTTTAATGATAAGATTTCTTTGCAGGGGGCATGTTCCCCTGCTATTTTATTCCTTTACCCATTCATATGTTTAGAAGCACCGTATAACCTATAGGTTGTCCTACTTCTATTTCTTCTACCTCCCCTTAATCATATACCCAAATTCTTTTTAAATGATTGAACAAGAATAGACATATACCCACACCAACTACCCAATACCCACATAATCTGTTAAGGACTAAAGTCAAATAATTATTAATTATTAAGGAGATGACTTGAAAATGGGTTGCAAAGATAAAAGAGACCGCGACAATAGCTGTGTATGTGATGCAGTTGAACAAATTTTAGCAGAGCAAGAAGCTGTAGAAGAAATCACATGCCCGAATAGTTGCTTTAGTAACTTATTAAATCCTGTTGCAGGTACTAGAGATACAATTCCTTTCATTTTAAGTGACAAAAAAGGCGGACTGTTCAAAGCATTTGGTAATGTTGGCGGATTTGTTGGTGACATGACTTGCTTTAAAACAATCTTCTTCCGTGTAGAAGCAGTTAAAGATTGCTGTGCAACATTATCATTACTTCGTCCGGTTGATATTAATGGAAACACAGAAAGCGTAACAGATCCTTGTGATGAAGACTTCTTTGGTCTTGAAAAATCAGACTTCTGTATTGAAGTAGACCTTGATTGCTTCTGTGCGATTCAATGCTTATCACCAGAATTAGTAGACCGCATTGTTGACAGAAAACATCATAAATAATAACCCTTAAGACTGCTGAAACCGGCAGTCTTTTTTAGTTGTGAAAGGTTACGCTAAATCTAACCATGCACTACTTGTCGTGAAATAGGCAGATTCCCTAACACCTTTTTGCACATTGATACTTATATTAATAGTAAGAATGTTAAATGGGAGGGTAGAAAGAATGAAAAATAAAAATTGTGTATGTGATGCTGTGGAAAATATTTTAGAACAGCAAGAAGCCGTTAAAGACAAATGCCCTACTAGCTGTTATAGCAACCTCCTAAATCCAGTGAAAAGTCTTGGCGATACAATCCCGTTTGTTTTATTCTCTGAAACAGGTAAACTTTTCAAAGCGTTTGGAAATGTAGGAGGAAATTGCTTTGAAACGAACTTCTTTCGAGTAGAACATATCAGTCATTGCTGTGCAACACTACAACTTTTACTTCCACTTGATTGTCATGGTCAACATGCTCATGAAGTATGTGATGTTCACAAGCTAGTAAAAACGCGAAACTGTGTTGAAGTTGATCTAACTTGCTTCTGTGCGATTCAATGCTTATCACCTAAACTTGTCAAATAGCCTGATGACCTAACTAACTCGTTCAGATCTAAAATGGCATAAGCTGCTCATGAATCAAAGGTGTACTTTTCCTTTGATTCATGAGCGGTGCTTATATCCCCGAGGGAGTGGAGCTTACGTAAGGAGGCATTAACCAACTAATTTCTAAGTCTCAGCATTTAAAAGCCTAATAAATTAATTGCTTTAATTTGGTCAATCTTTATTTCTATTGGCTTTGCATGTGTTAAGGAACGAATTGTTACCATTTCATTTTCTTCATTCATAATAACTCCGCGATACGTTTCTTCTGTCGTTACAATCTGGCATAACGTTCGTGGCATGTTTTTCGGCAAATGTGTAAAGAACTCAATTTTCTCTAATACACTCATTTGTGTTAACGGTTTTCTTTGTTTTCGATACTGTTTGACAGATGGTTCTTCCTGAGCGAGTTGTTCCACACCAGCAAATTTATTCTCTTCAACAACTTCTTCTTTTTCAGCAAGATCGAATTCCTTTTGTAAGGTTTTTACTGGTGCATCTGCAATTGCAACTGTTGCAGAAGATTTAGGCTTAGTTTTTTTAACGACAAAAGATTGCATGTTAACATTAATATCTTGATTTTCAGGTTGAACAATATACATAAGAGGTTTCATTTGATACTTTTGTTTTTGCTTATTACTCATTACATAACCTCCAATTACAAAAGAATGTGAACACTCAACATGATATGCAAAGGTTCTAGGTAATGTGCCTATTTGTTTCAATAATGACAAAAACAATCAAATGAAAACGAATGAAAAATGTAACATATCTGCTGTTCCTACTTCAATGAACAAGTTTTTTAGCGCTTTTAGCTAACTATTCAATAAAAATAAGTAATCTTTACATTCAATTTACTCTAACTTAACATTTTCTTGTTATTGTCGAATTACGCATAAAAACTTTATTGACCTACTAAAATTTCCCCCTATATCTACCATATATTTAATAGTAGAAAAAAAGAAATATTTTAATCAACAACACGACAAATGAACACGAACTCTCAGTTTTTTTATATCAAAGGAGAAAAGCGATGAACAATGTTAAGACAGACACAACTAATGAAGGAGCAATTTTAAAGGATGAATTTTTGAATATCCTTGAAAAAAAACAGCTCACCATTCATTTTCAACCAATTGTTCATTTTCATAGTCAGCAAACATATGGGTTTGAGGCACTATCACGAGGACCGCTGCATAGTTTTTTTCATCGTCCTGCACATCTGTTTTCATATGCAGAAAAAGAAGGATTCTTATACTCATTGGAAAAGATTGCAAGAGAGCGTGCTTTTGAGGAAAGCAAAGGCATGTCAAATGGATCAAAATTGTTTATAAATTTAAATTCACAAGTAATATATGATCATCAGTTTAATCCAGGCCACACGATTTCTTTGCTGCATCATTATGGGCTTCAACCTAATAATATTGTTTTTGAAATTACAGAAAGAAACGCCATCCATGACTTTGCCGCTTTTCGGAATGCTTTACATCATTATCGTGAACAAGGATTTCAAATTGCAATTGATGATGCAGGAGCAGGTTACTCATCTTTACAATCAATATCTGAATTAATGCCTGACTACATAAAGATTGATCGTTCATTAATATCAGGAATCGATTCTAACGACGTAAAATCAAATATCTTAGAAGCCTTTGTATCATTTGCCAAGAAAATGAACAGTGAAATCATTGCTGAAGGTATCGAAACAGAAGCTGAACTCAAAAAGGTCATTGACTTAGGCATTGATTACGGACAAGGTTTTTTTATAGCCAAGCCAAATAACCCCATTCCTTCCATAACGAACACTGCGAAACAAAGTATCAGCTTGATTAAAACAAATAGTAAATCGAGATCTGTCATGATTGATATTTCCGATGAAATCATCCTTGTGCAAAATGGAATTGTCCTTAAACGCCAGCCTGCTAGTAGTCTTTTGAATGGAAAGATCATAAAAAGTAAAAATGAGGCAGAGGATTATATCAACTAATGAATATGAAAAAACCTAATCCTTTAAAGGATTAGGTTTTTATTATCGTCATTCCATCATTGGTTAAGCAATAATATGATAGCCAGAATCGACATGGAGATTTTCACCAGTCATACCTCTTGAAAGATCACTAAATAAGAATAAAGCTGTATCTCCAATTTCTTCTGGTGTTGTTGTTCTACGTAAAGGTGCACGTTCTTCGATTTCTTTTAGGATTGTATTGAAATCGCTAATTCCTTTTGCAGATAATGTACGGATTGGACCAGCAGATATTGAATTCACACGAATTCCGTCTTTTCCTAGATCGCTAGCTAAGTATCTTACACTTGCATCTAGAGATGCTTTCGCAACGCCCATTACGTTGTAGTTTGGTAATACTCGCTCTCCGCCAAGGTAAGTTAATGTCACAATGCTGCCACCTTCAGTCATTAGCGGTCTTGCTTCTTTCGCTACAGCAGTTAGTGAATATGAGCTAATGTTATGTGCAAGTAAGAAGCCATCACGTGTTGTATTCATATATTCTCCTTGCAGCTCTTCTTTGTTAGCAAATGCAATACAGTGTGCAACACCATGGATCGCTCCAACTTCTTCTTTAATTGTCCCGAAGCAAGTTTTAATTTCCTCATCATTTGTAACATCACAAGGTAAAACGATCGAATCGTTTCTTTCTAACGAATCTGCTAATTCACGAACAGATTTCTCTAAACGTTCTCCAGCATATGTAAAAATTAATCTTGCTCCAGCAGTATGTAAAGAACGTGCAATCCCCCAGGCGATGCTTCGTTTGTTTGCTACTCCCATAACGACAATATTACGTCCATTAAGTGATAAGTTCATATATATCCTCCTAATATTAATACAAGTTATTAGTACCTGGTTATAATTATAGCATCAAATATAATAAAGTGCTATGTTACATAGGTTTTTCTTAAGAAATTGTTGTGATTACACTTTACGAAACTCTGCTGCTGCTTCCCTAGGTGCCCTTGCTTACTAATTGAACTGATAACCGCTACACCATTTGCACCAGCTTGATAGACGAAACCTGCATTCTCTAAGGTAATCCCGCCAATTCCGATAATGGGTAATTCCGCTAGTCCTGATGCTCTTATTTGTGTTATTAACTGCGTGCGGGCCGACAACTGCTTGTGCATCAGTTTTCGTCTTTGTAGTGAACATTGGACCGACCCCAATATAATCAGCACCATCCTTTACTGCTTGATTTGCTTCAGCAACAGAATGTGTCGATATCCCTAACCAGCGATCATGTCCAAGCTTTTTCCTTACCAAAATGGGATCACCATCATCTTGACCGATATGAACGTCGTCGGCAGAAAGCTCTATGGCAAGCTCAATATCATCATTTACTATAAAAGGAACTTTATACAACTTACAAAGTTTTCTTAAACGTTTTCCTAACTCTATGTACTCCTGGCTTTGTAAACAGACATCACCCTTTTCCCTATATTGAAAAAGAGTAATTCCCCCTTAATCGCCTCAACTAATGTTTTTTCAGGATCAAAATCACGCCAATTCACTAAAACCCATTATAAAATACAGGCGTAATGCCTCAGATATATTCAACAGTACTTCCTCCTTTTACGTTTAAATACTTTCCCGGGCTTAGTGCCGTCCAACCTTTACTCGCTGAATTTACGTATCAAACTCAAATTTTCATCTAAAAAAATAGACTGACACTTTACGTTTTCCTGCCGTACTTTCTGACATAAACCAGTCAGTAATGCAGGCAGGATTGCAAGAGTCAGTCTATTTCATTAACTTGATACTTTCACTTTATTATATGCCCAATGATTTGTTGGACCGTGGCCACTGCCGTTTGGGATAGACACCTTAAACACGAAGCGCATTTTACGCCGTGATAGCGGTAATGGCAGTCATTCCAAATACATCGACCTCTTTAAACGTTTTTATATCCGCTTGAATTCCTGCACCTCCGCCCAAATCAGAGCCTGCAATTGTTAAGGCACAATATACAGCCATTTTACTCCCCAAAACTCTAGCCAACATAACGATGATAAATCTTTTTCGCTTCAGAAATATCCTTTGTTCCATGAATAAGTGCACGACCATCCTTGAAAAGAACGATGCGGTGATCACCGAATGTAAATGACATTAAAAACGGATTTTCTAAAAATGCATCTGCAATGGGTTTAACTCGTTCAGAAATGCTTTCAAATGAAACTTGCATTCCATTCGTTGGCCTAATTTGCACGGTATCTCTTCCACAAAGAACAGCTGCTTTCGTTTCTCTTTCCGCTGTTAAATATGGATAGACTGGGTTAGTACCACATGTCGGACACGCATCATTTTTTAGTCGATCCATATTAATGGATGAATATTGATTTTTCCATAGATCAAATGATACAAGCTTGTTTCGTCTGTTTTCTTCATCACCAACAAGTAGTTTTAGAACTTCTGTTGTTTGATGTGATGTAACCATACTCACAATTGGTGAGATTACCCCTACCGTATCACATGTTAGTCCATTAAAAGGAATATGCTTTAATAGGCAATGCAAACATGGTGTTTTATTCGGAATAACGGTAAAAGAAAGACCATAGCTTCCGACACAGCCTCCATATATCCATGGAATATTGTGCTTTAATGAGACATCATTGATTAAAAGTCTTGTGTCAAAGTTATCAGTAGAATCTACAATGACATCGACACCATTGATCCAGCCTTCAATATTTGCTGATGTTACATCCTCTACAAATGCTTGTACCTCAACTTCAGAATTGATCTCATGTAAATGTGTTTTTGCAGCAATCGCCTTTGGAATCCGATTAATCGCATCATCCTCAATATAAAGCTGCTGTCTTTGCAAATTGCTCCATTCCACATAATCACGGTCAATAATCGTTAATTTCCCGATTCCCGCCCTTGCGATCATTTCTGCATTTGC
The DNA here is from genome assembly GCF_009720625.1 of Metabacillus sediminilitoris. NCBI lineage: Bacteria > Bacillati > Bacillota > Bacilli > Caryophanales > Bacillaceae > Metabacillus > Metabacillus sediminilitoris. Next base: position 992,246 of record NZ_CP046266.1, on the reverse strand, counting down.
TGTTCCTAGCGCACCTGCGCCGACAATTAACACATGCTTATTTTTGATCTTTTCTTGACCGCACTCGCCAATTGGAGAAAATAATATTTGTCGTGAATAACGTTCCATTAACTTGTCATCATTCCCTCTGTCGGGCTGCTCGCTGTTGCATATTCTTTTTTAGGAATTCTTCCAGCCTCATAGCCTAATCGACCAGCTTCAATTGCTAGCTTCATCGCAATGGCCATTTTCACTGGATCCTGTGCAGCAGAAACAGCTGTATTTAATAAAACACCATCAGCTCCAAGCTCCATTGCAAGTGCAGCATCTGAAGGCGAGCCAATACCTGCATCTACGATGACAGGAACTTTCGATTGTTCAATGATAAATCTTAGATTTAAAGGATTCAAGATCCCTTGTCCGGATCCAATTGGTGATGCACCAGGCATAATCGCATGGACACCTAATTCTTCTAATCTTCTAGCTAATACAACATCATCCGAAGTGTATGGTAAAACAATAAAGCCTTCTTCTAAAAGCATTTCACTAGCCTTTAATGTTTCAACAGGATCTGGAAGCAAAGATCTGTCATCACCAATGACTTCTACTTTTATCATGTCACATAAGCCGGAAGCTTTTGCAAGCTTTGCAATTCTTACCGCTTCTTCAGCTGTTTTCGCACCTGCAGTATTAGGTAAAAGTGTATATTTTGATACATCCAATTGTTCTAAAAAATTTGGCTGTGTTGGCTCAAAAATATTCATTCTTCGTACTGCAAACGTTAAGATTTCAGACTCAGACTGTGCAACAGCTTCCTTTTGAATATTAAATGAAGGGTATTTTCCTGTACCTAATAATAATCTTGATTGAAATGTTTTGTCAGCTATTTTTAACATAAAATCATCCTCCTCCTACAAAATGTACGAGTTCAACCTCATCACCGTTTTGTAACGGAGTTGACTCGTAATGATCTTTTAATATAATTTCTCGATTATGCTCAACAATGACTAAGCGATCTTCTAATTGATAGAATGCTAGTAATTGTTGAATCGTCCCTACATCAAAACTTAACTCTACTAATTCACCATTTAATTTAATGGTCATACTTTCACCTCATTGCTTGCAATTGTGGTCTAACTATTGAAAACGTATTGATATAATCCTCATTTTGTTGTCTGCCTAGAATAAGATCCCTTACCATCTCACCTGTCTTCGGTGCTAAAAGGATACCATTGCGATAATGGCCTGTTGCAAAATAAATGTGTTCTCCATTCGGATGCTGGCCAATATATGGCTTTCCATCATGTGATTGTGGCCTCAACCCTGACCAAGTTTCATGTAGCTGTGAGGAAGCAATGCTTGGCATGATCGGTGTTATTTTTTCAATAAGCGACTGGATTCCTCCAATTGTCGGTGCTGTACTCCAATCATCTTCAACCATTGTTGCGCCGATAACGATTCTTCCATCCCCTTTCGGGACGATATAACAATGGTCATAAAAGATCGTTTTTTCTAAACTTATTTCGCTGCTTTTAACAGAAAGACATTCTCCCTTTACAGGCTTCATTCCTGCATTTACACCTAATTGCTTGAAGAAATGTCCACTCCACACGCCATTCGCTATCACGACTTTGTTAACACTAAAATCAGCTCGTGGAGTTGATAACGTATAGCCATTCTTTGACGTTTTTTTAATAGCATGTACAGGTGAATTTTCTAAAATTGTTGCTCCTAGTAAACTAGCAGACTTTGAAAATGCTGCACAAACATGTAGTGGTGAGACATGACCATCCTCTTTTATGTATAATGCCCCTTTAATACTCGTTGAAAGGGTTGATTCATGTTCAAGCACCATCTCTTTTTCATGCCATTCTACTGACTTATAGTAGCTTGCTGCTTCTTTTAAAGAATCAGCTTCATCATCATTCATGGCGATTTTATACATCCCTTTATCAACAAGCCCAATATTGATCTGTGATCGTTCTGAAAGTTCATATTGTAAGCTATGATATAGCCGTTGACTTTCTTTCGCAAATTGATAAAAAGCGTCATTTTTTTCAAGCTCAGAATTCGCTCCAAGCATACCAGCTGCAGCACTTGTTGCCCCTGTGCCGATTTTATGACTTTCTAAGACTAGGACAGAAACACCTTCTTTTGCTAAGTGATAGGCAATTGATTGACCAATGATGCCACCGCCGATTATTCCTACCTCATATTGTTTGTTCATGGTATTCCTCCTTAGGCAAAACTCGCTTTTATATTCTGTATGGCACGAGCAGGATGCTCACTTCCAATAACATATGACATAACAGCAACTCCACTCACTTTTATGCCTTTTAACTTTGGAATGGTATCCGGAACGATCCCGCCAATCGCAATCACTGGAATTTGGATATGTTGACATATGTCAGCTAATTGCTTTACTCCGCGTGGCAATAAAGCTGCTTTTGACTCAGTTGCGAACACATGACCAAACAATACATAATCTGCTCCCGCTCTTTCACATTCCATCGCCTCTTCAAGAGAATGAACTGAGCGGCCAATCCTTAATGCAGGTTCAAATTCCCTCACTCTTTCGATTGGAAAGCTATGCCCTGGTAAGTGCACATTAGGAATTTGATTAAGTAATGCGACATCAAGTCGGTCATTGATTACAAGCTTACGTCTTGGCACACCGCCATCAATTAATATTGCGACAATTTTCAGAATTTCAGAAACAGGTTTTGATTTTTCACGAATGTGGATAAAGTCTGCTTGTTTGTGAATCATTAAAATACGGGCAGTCACATCTTCCACTGTCTGTTTTCCATCTGTAATTACATGAATTTCCACTTTTCTCACCTTGATTTAATGATTTTTTTAAAATAAGGCTGTTTTCTCATACTTTGTTGGTATTTACCAAGTAGTGCAGTGTGGTTGATTGCAGCGAGAGATGCACGATGACCGTGGGGCGGGCGGTGAGCCTCCTCGGCGTAAACGCCTGCATGAGTCTCACCTGTCCCGCTGCACCCGCAGGAGTCTCGTAATCTGCTCCAATCAACCTTAAATAGTTTTTTCGTTCTAAAAGCAACAATCTCTTAGAAGAAAGTCTAAACCAAAAACAAAAAACCACTTTCCAAAATAAGAAAGTGGTTTATACACATAGTTATAAATATGCCGTATCCACTTCCCTACGCTGGTATGAACCAGATCAGGTTATAAGGGTCTTAAAGAAGCACTTTAATCTCAGCCCATACTATAGGGCTCCCCTAGCGGTTAATCATTATTAAGTTTTTTGTCTAGCTCCTGCGCCGCAGCCCCGAAGCACAGGACGTGCAAGTGCAGTCAATGCGACAGGATGTCGCGTTATTGACTGCCTCGAGATCATAAGCCACTCATGAATTGAAGGCAAAGAACGCCTTCTATTCATGCGCGTCTTATTTGCCTGAGGCTGAACAAGGCGCATCCGCTTTTCTCATATCTCTATCATACCAAATGATTAATAACTTTCAAGAGTAAAAGTTGTTATCTAAGCTCAAGCTCACGTTTTAACTCCTTCACATACTCTCTTGATCCTGTCACAATGAGACGATCCCCAACTTTCAGATCAGTATCTCCATGCGGGACTATGGAATCCTTTCCACGGAAGATTCGCACAAAAATAATATCGCCTGTAAACGGGAAATTTCGAAGTAAAATGTTGTTATATTTCGCGTTGCTTAAGTTGATTTGATACAGCATTGATTCCTGATTTGTTAAGATCTTCATCACACCTGGAGCTTCAATGAGTGCTCGAAGCATCGTTTTTGTAGAAAGTAATGTAGAAAACACATCAATACCGTGCTCTTTCAGTTTCATATCTAATTCTGGGGAAGCAACGCTTGCAATGATTCGATTCACTTCCTCTTCTTTTGCAAACAAAGCAATATCAGCATTTCTTTGTTCATCACCTGTTGCCACAACGATGAGGTCCACATCAAATGCATGTTGTTCTTTTAATGTTTCCACTTCAAAATCAGTGATTTCTTTTATTTCAAACATAGATTCAGCGATTTGCTTATCGATTTTATCTTGCTGTGTATGAAAGACAATTGTTTCATATAATTCGGGGTTTAGCTCTCTAGTAACAGGTAAGGATGTTTGATTTGCTCCAATAAATGCAACCTTAATTTTCGCCTGTTCTGTTTTATGTTTTGGGAAGAGCTTTTTAAAGAAAATCGGCGTAAAAATACTTGTTATGACTGCAACTAAAATAAGAGCTCCCGAAATTTCAGGAGTAATAATCTCCATACGTTCACCAACCGTTGCGGCGGCAATCACTAATGAAAGTGTTGAAGTTAAGAGAAATCCTGATGCAAGTGTTGTTTTGAGATCATACCAGCGTTTCAAGAAGAATATTGGTATGATTTTAGAAATTAAAAGTGCAATCAATAGTAAAGGAATTAATAAAAAGATTTTCGGATCTTTAAACAATGCCCAAATATCTAAGTCTACTCCAACCATCACAAAGAAAATCGGGATTAAAAACCCATAACCGAACGAATCAAGCTTCTGTACCATTTCCTTATTTGGTGATAATAACGAGACAAGAACACCTGCTAAAAATGCTCCAAGAATATTCTCAGCACCGATTGTTTCAGAGATGGCTACCAAAACAATAATAAGCGTAAATACAGCACGAGTACCGATCTGAATTGTTCCCTTTGACATCGTTTCAATAAACGAGCGATGCTTAAACGATTTTCCTAAGAAATAAAGTAATACACCTGCAGCAAATAGAATTAATAACAGCCATGTATTACTATCTCCTCCACCGTAAATTGATGCAAATACTGCTAGCAAAATCATAGTGACCAAATCAGCAATGACAGCGACTAGTAAAATAATCTGGCCGATATTTGAATTCATGATGCCACCTTCTTTTAAAGTCGGCACCACTACCCCAAGAGAAATAGTTGAGATAATAAGCGTCATTAAAAACGCGTTGTCTATTAACCCAATCAGGACAAAGAGATATGAAAGCAATAAGGAAAGGACAAAAATACCAGCAAAGACGATCGATGCTACAGCAAATGTATTTGGAGCATCTTTTCCAGATGGAAGCTTTTCCTTCTTTTTTCCTTTCGCGAAAGCGGAAAAGTCAATTTCAAGCCCACTCAAAAACATCAAGAAAATAAAGCCGAGCATTGACAATGTTTCAAGCCACATATCCTGTGATACAATATCGAATCCGCTTTTCCCTATAATTAATCCGACAATAATTTCAGCCACAACAACAGGCATAAAATTCATTTTAAAACGATGTAACAAAATCGGAGTAATAAAGGCTGCGAGAATAACAATAACTAATGATGTAACAGATGCTCCATGCATCAAATCCCTCCTCTTAAGAAAAGCTAAATGGCCTTATCGGCGAATTTCAAGATATATCATCGATCTCAAAAAACATATGCTATTCCGGCGAAATCACAGCTATGAAATTTTCCTGGCAATTTCCTAAATCAAGTACTGCATAAACAAAGTAGCCATTCCAAAATAGATTAATATGCTTATAATGTCATTAATAGTTGTAATAAAAGGGCCTGAAGCAACAGCAGGGTCAACTTTTAACCGATGCATAATGAGCGGGATAAAAGCACCTGCAATAGTTGCTACCGTTAATGTGGCTAGAATGGATATGCCTACTAATAATCCTAAAAAAATATCTTCCTGCCAAATAAAAACAATCAATGTAACCACTACCCCGCAGATTGTTCCTGTAATGAGGCCGGTTCCAGCTTCTCTTACAATCATTTTAATCGTACTTTGATCTTCTAAATCACCGACTGCAATTCTTCTAACAGCTACAGCTAATGCCTGGGTACCAGTATTACCTGCCATACCCGCAATTAACGGGATAAAAACAGCTAATATCGCTACTTTATCTAGTGTTTCCTCAAATCTTCCGATTAGACTTGCAGTAAACATCCCTAAAAACAAGAGAATAATCAGCCATGGAAGTCGTTTTTTTGCCGCTGTTAATGGTCCACGATCATTTGAATCTACATCAGAGATCGCTGCAAGCTTCGAGTAATCATCACTCGCTTCTTCATCAATGACGTCAACAATATCATCAACAGTAATGATTCCGAGTAAATGCCCTTGAAAGTCAATAACAGGTACAGCTAAAAAGTTATAGTCCTTCATTTTCCTGGCAACTTCTTCTTGATCCTCCGCTACACTAACAGAATACACACGTTCATTCATTACCTCGGAAATCATTTCATCTGGTTCATTGATGATTAAATCTCTAAGGGAGATCACTCCAACAAGTTTTTTATCCTTGTCAATAACATAGATGTAATAGATGGTTTCAGCATTAGGTGCTTCATTTTTTAATATTTGCATTGCAGAATGAACGGTTTGATTGGCGTGAATGGAGATATACTCGGTCGTCATAATACTTCCTGCCGTATACTCCTCATAATGAAGGAGCTCTCTAATTTCTTCAGCTGCCTCATCATCCATAATCGTTAAATAACTTGCAACCTGGTCCTTATTCAGTTCATTTAAAACATCTACTGCATCATCTGCATACATTTGTCCAAGCATATTTGCGGCAAATGTGGGATCCATTTCAGATAAATACGTCTCATATTGATCATCTTCATCTTTAATATTCTCAAAGACAGCAGCCATTTCTTCTGGAGAGAGGTATGTATACAAGGTTGACCTGTCGTGCTCATCTAGTTTCACAAAAAACTTTGCCTGATCATATGGATGAAGCTCTAAGTAAATCTTACGAAATTCATCCACACTATGACTTGATAAAGCAGAAAGCAATGCTTCCTCTTCCAATTCTAGTTTTTCTCTTTCATCAGACATGTTTAGCCTCCTCCTCTCAGATGTAATAATTTAGTTATTTAAAAAATAACTTATTCATGTAAAATAGAGAAATGTCTATTGCATTCGACAATTTTATCGATCATTCTACATATTGCACAATTCCTTATTTATACGATAATATTCTATATGATAACAGTAGAACTTTACAATTAATTCAATAACATTGGTATGAAAAATTTTGCTTATTTACAAGAACCTAATAAATCCTTTTTAAAAAAGTAATTTGGTGAATGACCAATGAGTATAAATGATTCTTTGCAAATTGTTCACATTTGATTAAGATGGTTAATGATACAATGACAAAGATATTATCTTCAACCTATAAGATTAGAAAGGGATCGAATATGACAAATGAAAAATCCCCTCAACAACAAATAGATTATACATTAATATTTATTATGTTTTTATTAGCAATTGTAAGTACAGTTGCGATTAAAAGTGCAGAATTGACCTTACCAGAAACTCTGCAAAGTATAAATTTCTCACTTAAACAAATACAGTGGTACGTAATAGGTATATTTGCTGTTGCCATGACAATGCTTATTGACTATGATCGCTTTAAACAGCTCTCATGGTATTTATATGGCTTTGGGCTCTTACTGTTACTTGGTCTCGAAATATTACCTGCTCCAATTGTTCAAACGATTAAGGGTGCAACAAGTTGGTATAAACTTGGACCTCTTGGTAACTTCCAGCCATCAGAACTAATGAAGATCTTTATGATTATCGTACTGAGTAAAATTATTGCTGATCATCGTGAAAAATACTCAAGAAATACTGTAAAAGATGATTTTATTTTAATAGGAAAGATAGCAGCAGCTGCAGCTCCTCCGGTCCTTCTTTTAGTAAGACAGCCCGATATGGGGATGACAATGGTATTTTGTGCGATTATTGGTTCACTCATTTTAGTATCAGGAATTAAATGGCGTATTATTTTAACAGCTGTTATTTCCGTTGTTACTGTGATGGGTACTGGTATATTTATTTTTATTAAATTTCCTGATTTTTTCCTTAAATATATATTGGGCGGACAAGAATATCAGCTTAGCAGATTTTATGGCTGGTTAAATCCATTTGAATATGCAGGAGAACAAGGTTTCCAACTTGTAAAATCTTTACTTGCAATTGGCTCAGGTGAACTAATTGGAAAAGGCTATCAAAATCTAGAAGTTTATCTACCAGAGGCACATACTGACTTTATCTTTGCCATTATCTCTGAACAATTTGGATTTATCGGAGGGAGTATTGTTGTTTCACTCTTCTTCTTATTAATTTATCGAATGATTCATATTTCATTAGAAAGCAATGATCCATTTGGCAGCTATTTATGTACGGGTGTAATAGGTATGATTACATTCCAAGTTTTCCAAAACATTGGGATGACAATCGGTTTACTCCCAATCACAGGTCTTCCACTGCCTTTTGTAAGCTATGGAGGCAGCTCGCTCGCAACCTATATGGTCGCTATCGGAATCGTCCTAAATGTCCGATCACGTACAAGAAAATACATGTTTGACTAAAAAGATGGTACCCTATTAAATGGGTACCTTTTTTTGACTGAACCCGTTTAACCGGAGATTAGTCCATTTTATAATGAGGTGAGTCAATGAATATTGATGTTGTTGGTGATATCCATGGATGTTTTGCTGAATTTGAGGCGTTAACGAAAAAGCTTGGGTATGATTGGTCGTCAGGGATTCCGGTTCATCCTAACAATCGAAAACTCTCATTTGTTGGTGATTTAACAGATCGTGGACCTAACTCCTTAAAAGTAATTGAGGTTGTTTATCGTCTGATAAAAGAAAAGAAAGCTTTTTATTCACCAGGAAACCATTGCAACAAACTTTACCGTTATTTTTTAGGAAATAAGGTGCAAGTCACACATGGACTTGAAACAACGGTTGCTGAGTATGATGCACTTACTAACAGTCAGCAAGAAGAGATAAAAAAGAAGTTTATTTGGCTTTACGAGTCAGCACCACTTTACCAAGTTGTTGATAATGGAAAGTTAATTGTAGCACATGCAGGAATTCGCGAAGATTACATAGGAAAGATGGGAAACGCTGTAAAAACATTCGTATTATATGGCGATATTACAGGCAAAACAAATCCAGATGGTACACCTGTACGTCGTGATTGGGCACAGCATTACAAAGGAAAAGCATTTATTGTCTATGGTCATACACCGATCAAAGAACCAAAACGTACAAATCAAACAATAAATATTGATACAGGAGCTGTTTTTGGTAATAAACTGACTGCCTATCGTTATCCAGAAGATGAGCTAATGTCTGTAGATTCCACCTTACCTTATGATGAATCAAGATTTAGATAAGCAACCTTCATGCATTCTGGCTGTACATGCACATCAACTACTTATGGCAGCGGATAACTATAACCCTGAGACTTGCAACTTTAGTTAGGGTTTAAATAGTAAAAAACCCACTTACTTTCGTAGTGGGTCTTCATGAATTAATCTTTTCATATCATTTGGCAGCTGTGCTGAAAACTGAAACTCTTTTTCTAACAATGGATGCAGAAATGAAAGGTGGGAACTATGAAGTGCTTGTCGTTTAATTTCAGTCTCATCTCCACCGTATAATGTATCACCGCATAATGGATGTCCAATTGATGAAAGGTGAACCCGAATTTGGTGTGTTCGGCCAGTTTCGAGAACTAATTTTACATGTGTTTTGTTTTCAAAAGAATTCAGTACTTGAAAATGTGTAACTGCTTCTTGACCATCTTCACAAACTTCCCGCTCAATGATACTGTCTTTTTTACGGCCGATCGGCTTGACAATTGTTCCATTTTGCTGATCGATCACGCCATGAACAATCGCTTCATATGTACGATGAATGTCCTTTTTCTTTTGCTGATCTGAAAACAAGGAATGAGCAAATCGATGCTTTGCAACAAGCATCAAACCTGAAGTATCCTTATCTAATCGATTAACAATATGAATCGTTGAAGGAATTTGCTGTTGTTGATAATAGTTGATTAATCCATTTGCTAACGTACCTTTTTGATGTTCCCGAGACGGGATAGAGGGAACATATGGCGGTTTATCAACTACTAAGCAATGATCATCCTCATACACAATTGTAAAAGGGACATCATCAGCTACAAGTCCTCCTCCTCTTTCTTCTTTTGGAAAAATAACAGTAAGAACATCATCTTCCTTAAGATTGTAACGAACGGTAACATGAACCGCATTAACGAGGATATCTCCACCATTGAATTTAATATCTGTTAATGCTCGTTTCGAGATTTTCTTTTCTTTAATAAAATCCAACACAAGCTTTCCAGCGTCCTTCTTTGTGATCGTCCATTGAAGTTGAAATAATGTCATGATCAAAAACCTTTCTACTTATTACGTTCAAAATCGCCTACAAAGGAGTCACGTACTCTTCGCCAAAATGGAAATGGTTTAAAACGGGCAAACCTTACATTTTCACTAGCGACTCGACATTGAATTGATTTTACATCTTTATGCAAAAGTGTTAAATGATCAATCGTAATCTGAAAATCCACATCATTCACTGGCTTTAACATACATGTATGATGTTCTGGCAAAATTAGCGGTGAACCAATTGTACGAAATACCCGATTATTGATTGATGCCATTTCCGCTATTTGAATTGCACGAATAGAAGGATGAAGAATTGCTCCACCTAATGCTTTATTATAAGCAGTACTTCCTGATGGAGAAGACATACACAGCCCATCGCCTCGGAATGTTTCAAATGGCTGTCCTTTAATTTCAACATCCATCACAAGCGTCCCTTCAATACTTTTAACGGTACACTCGTTCAGTGCTAAATATCTTGCCTCACGCCCGCCGTCATTATGGCGGATGATCACTTCTAAAATTGGGTATTCAACGATAGAGTATGGAGTTTTCGCAATCGCAATTACTAGCTTTTCAATATCATCAGGGACCCAATCTGCATAAAACCCTAGATGCCCTGTATGTACGCCAATAAATGCTGTTTTATCTAATCTGCTCCGATATCGATGAAATGCATATAGAAGGGTACCATCCCCACCAACAGATATAACAATGTCCGGTTGATCTTCATCATATTCTAATTGAAAATCTAATAAATAGGTTTTCATCTTTTGCATAATTGAGTTTGAATTCGAATCAGTCCTTGATGAAATGGCAAACTTCATATATTTATTCCCCTTTATTTTTAGATTCATGTTTTATCCATAAGAATTAACATGACATGACTGCAATTATGTATGTTTCTTATCCGTTTTCATTGAAAAAATAACTTGTGCTTCTTGTATTTCTCCCCTAATTTGAGACATTTCTTCATCTAAAGAATAAGCAGCCTCAGCAGCACGTTTTAATCGAATTTTTATATCATCAGGTATATTACCGCTATATTTATAATTTATCGAATGTTCAATCGTTGCCCAAAAGTTCATTGATAACGTACGAATTTGAATTTCAACAAGTATTTTCTTCTCACCCGTTATTGTTTGCACAGGATAACTGGCCACAACATGATAGGATCGATATCCGCTTTCCTTTTTACTCGTAATATAATCTCGTTCCTCTATGATTTCTAGATCATTTCTACTTTTTAGCATGTTGACGACTACTCGAATATCATCTACAAATTGGCACATCATTCGGATTCCGGCAATATCCTGCATATCTTTTTCTAGGTTTTCCATCAGAATCCCTTTGCGCTTCGCTTTATCTAGTATACTTGCAATTGGTTTTACCCGGCCTGTTACAAATTCGATCGGTGAATGCGAATGTTGTAATTCATATTGAGATCGTATCCCTTTTAATTTTATTTTTAGTTCGTCAACTGCTTGATTGTAAGGAGCTAAAAATGATTTCCAGTGATTGTTTTGCATATAAATCCCCCTTATTCCATCCCACATTGTACACTTACGCAAAAGCAAGCGTACCTTTTTCAGCCCCGATAGGCATATGAAGCATTGGATCAGAGACGAAATGTTAATCGCAGTAACTGTACTAGAATGTCCTGATCTTCGGGGCTAGGAGGTGGAGCTCGACACTAAAGATTGGTATACTTATTGTCCTTTCGTTTTCAAAAATAGATTGATCTATTATTTTGGCTGTTTTCGCAAACTTTGTTGCTATTTACCAAGTAGTGCGGTACGGTTGATTGCAGCGAGAGCTGCTCGCTTTCGCAATCTGCTCCAATCAACCTTAAATAGTTTCTGTTTTAAAAACAACCAATTTCTTAGAAAAGAGCCATTATTTTAAAGAAAATAACTCGACAACTTTCTTCTCCATATCTTCCCCATAGTTGGCATTTCCCTTAATATTTTCTAATAAATATTCTAATTCATCAAAGAAATCAACTAATCGTATTTCTTGTTCGTTTATTTTTGCAATCACATCTAATTGTTTATCTTTTGCTTCCTTTAAGTTTGTCCATATTGTATGTGGTAAACCAGCATAGACAAATTCATCAGCTGTTTCTAAAATATAGATAAAAGCCAATTGATCCGAATCAACCAGCATCTGTCCCTTTGCTACTAAATTTTCAAGACCTGTTGGCAAAGAAACAGGCTTTAAAACAAGCTGATTATTATCAATTACCGCTTCAGTTAATTCAATTCTTTTATTCATAAAAATCTCCTTCCATTACACAATCCAAGATTATTTTACCATATAAAAAACTCCTATGATAACATTGCGAGTTGTTTTAATTCAGGAGATAATAAAGAAAAGCGGAAACGACTGTTCTGCCCCGACAGGCATACAAAACGAGAGGAATTTTATTATGTCACAGGAAATTGAGATAGAATTTAAGAATTTACTTACTGAAGCAGAATTTCATAAAGTGAAAGCTGCTTTTCAAATCGAGGATAAAGAATTTATTTTGCAAGAAAATCATTATTTCGATACTCCGCAGTTTTCTTTAAAAGAACTTGGATCTGCTCTAAGAATTAGAAAAAAAGAAGAACAATTTGTTGTCACGTTAAAAGAACCAGCAAATATTGGGCTATTAGAAACACATCAATTGATTACAGAAGAAGAAACTTTTGCCATGATCAAAACAGGAAAAATAAAAGCTGGACAAATAGTCGAAAGGCTTTTACATTTAGGTGTAGATGCTAACACGTTGTCTTATTTTGGAACACTTACAACATCTCGTGCTGAAAAAAAGTACCGTAACGGTTTACTTGTCCTTGATCATAGCCGATATTTATCAGTAGAGGATTTCGAACTTGAATATGAAGTACAAGACGAAGATACTGGGAAAATTGCTTTTGCTGAACTATTAAAAAATCTAGACATCCCCGTTCGTCATACAAAAAATAAAATCCGCCGGTTTTATGAGCAAAAATACAATGAAATGGGGTGAGATCTGTGGATATAAAAATGAATTACTATAAAACATTATTAGAGCTGCAAGCATTGCAAAATTTTGATAATCAATCAGACGAAAATAAAACGTCTGTTTTCGAAACAGATTTTAAAGACTTATTGCAGTCATTTTTAAACACATCTACTGAGGACAAATTATCTAAACAATCTACACCTTCAATGGATGTTCTTTCAAAAATGATGAGGAATTCCACCTCTACAGTGGAACAATCTTCCTTAGACGTAAAATCAACAGCTCCAATTTCAAATGGAAGCTTGGATGAGATTATAAGCTCTACGGCTGAAAAATATGGAATTGATGAAAAACTAATTCGCGCTGTCATTCAGCAAGAATCCGGATTTAAACCAACAGCAAAAAGCCCTGTAGGCGCTATGGGATTAATGCAGCTCATGCCTGCAACAGCTCGATCTCTCGGAGTCTCGGACCCCCTTGATCCAGCCCAAAACGTTGAAGGCGGGACAAAATACTTAAAACAAATGCTAACTCGTTACAATGGAGATGTTCCACTAGCCTTAGCAGCATACAATGCTGGACCTGGGAATGTTGATAAGTACGGCGGAATTCCTCCATTTAAAGAAACTCAAAACTATGTAAGAAAAATCACATCAACTTATCAAGTATAGCCAATCTATAATGATTGGCTTTTTTGTGAATACAAAACACTGCTTTCTCTGGTAGAATCATGCATCCCTTTTCTTTCATACATACCTGTCGTAAACATATAATAGGACTAAATATGTACTAGTTAGAGCTGTTTGTTTGAGATATATAGTTACGCTTGTTAAAATAAATATACATTGCATGAGCAATGGTGAAAATAAATAATTTTTCTACTAATCAGTCATTATTCTATACACACTAATTGAAATTTTTATAGATCCAGTTCATAATGCAAAACAAAAAAGGAGTTATCAACATGACGAATCAAAACTTAACACCATATGAGGCGATAGGCGAAGAAACACTTTCACACCTTGTTGATTCCTTCTATGGAAAAGTACAAAAACATCCTTTGTTAGCTCCAATCTTTCCCGATGACTTTACAGAAACTGCTCGAAAGCAGAAACAATTTCTCACTCAATATTTAGGTGGACCTCAACTTTATACTGAGGAACATGGTCATCCTATGTTAAGAGCAAGGCATCTTCCGTTCCCGATTACACCCTCAAGGGCAAATGCTTGGATCAGCTGTATGAAAGAAGCTATGAATGAAGTTGGACTACAGGCTGAATTAAAAGAATTTCTTCTTCATCGCCTGCAGCTAACTGCTCATCATATGGTGAATACTGCAGAAGTTGACGATACTAGCAAAGGTAGAAAAGAGGTAAGTGACTATGGTAACCAATCGTGAGAAAAAGGACACTTCTCTATTTTTCTCACATTGTAGCGGGCATCCTAAAAAACCATTAGAAATTTATATGTTTGTGGATCCATTATGCCCGGAATGTTGGGCTTTAGAGCCCATTATTAAAAAACTGCAAATTGAATATGGACGCTTTTTTACATTAAGACATATCATTAGTGGAAATCTTGCTACATTAAATATTACTAAAAGAAAACGTCCTGAAAAGCTTGCACAAGCATGGGAACAAACAGCTGGTCGAACAGGAATGTCTTGTGATGGTGATATTTGGTTGAAAAATCCAATTGCCACTCCATATACGGCATCATTAGCAATAAAATCTGCTGAATTACAAGGCAGACGTGCCGGATTGCTTTATTTACGAAAGTTACAGGAACAATTATTTATTGAGAGCCAAAACGTCTCGGATAAAACAATGTTAATTAACATTGCTGAACAGGTTGGATTGGATGTTGAAGAATTTAAAAAGGATCTTCATTCACAAAGTTCTGCAAAAGCATTACAATGTGACTTAAAAATCACATCGGAAATGGAAGTACAAGAAATCCCAACCCTTGCATTTTTCAGTGAAGATGTTGAAGAGTTAGGATTAAAAATAACCGGTCTTTATTCTTATGAGTTATACGTCCAAGTTTTGCAAGAATTAATTGGAGATACAATGAAACCATCACATACACCTCCATTGGAAATCTTTTTACAACATTATCAATTCGTCTCATCAACTGAAATTGCTACCGTATATAATAAGACACTTGCTGAGGTTGAAAAAGAACTAAAGAAACTTGTCCTTTCACAAACAGTTGAAAGAATTCAAGCTAAGTATGGTACTTTTTGGAGATATATTAAGAATCATTATTGACAGAATTATTACGAGGGCCAATTCAAAATTGAATTGGCCCATTTTACAGCTTTGTTTTCTTTGAGTAGAATATCAATTAACTAATCTAGCTCTATGTGAACTTCATTCTTAACAAAAGAAAAGCACAAAAAGACCTTGTACAAAGTACAAGGTCTTTTTCTTATGTCTTAACGACAACAAAGGGGATGGGAGAAATTTTTCACGGTCAAACAAAGGGGTAAATGTTTGTATGTGATTAATTTCACATCTATAATATATCAAATTATGTCGAGTTTTGACAAGTACTAAATATGCTTTTCACAAAAATGTAACAATGATAAGCGCTTTATTACTGAAATGATTACGTAAGATTATTTACTATTATGCACTCACGAATGTTTTAACATAATGAAATAATGCTTTTTTCAACCCGATATACTAAAATCAATGCTTATTGAAGCATGTTGATACACTAAGTTAGAATCTCTACCTGACTTTAGATAGACTGAATAAAAGTCTTTATTTAGATCTAAAAGTGTATATGTATGCAATAGGAAGAAGATATATTAATTAATATCTTCCCCATATTCTATTACTCTTGTCTTTATTAAATAATTTGACTTTTGATTCTCTCTCAATTTTCCGATCAGATTCTTTGTAACGATTTGTCACCTCAACTAGATTTTCAACTGCCGATTCAAATTCCTGACGAGTTAATTGTTTATTAGCAAATGATAAACATAGCAATGAAAATGCAATTGGCATCGTATCCACTTGAATATTTACATTAACATCTACATCTGAATTTCCACTATGATCAACAGAAGAAGATAGTTTAGATCGATTATTGTTAAAAGAACTTTCCTTTGATCTCATTAAACTATCGAAATAGTTAAATGAGCGATTTTTATTCTCGTTTTCCATTTAACCCCTCTTCTCAAAGACTCAATTAGAGGTATTATTAAGCAATAATACCTCCAGCCATTTAAAAAACTGATAAGAAATTAGTCTTGGTTTTGTTCCTGTTCTTGATCTTGATCAGCTTCAGCACGCGAACGAACTCTAGCTTTTGAATCAGAATCCACATCAATATCAATATCAACATTAGCGTTCCCACTGTTAAAAATCTTAGCATTTGCCTTTGCTTGGTTAAGATTTTTATCAGTGTTTTTTAATTTGTTATCACTATCTACATCCGTATCTACATCATTTTCATTTTCGAAATCAACATCTGCTCTTGCTTTTGAATCACTATCTGCTTTTGAACGGCTATTGTTTTCATTTCTATTTGGAAACCATGGTGAGCTCATATACTCTCCCCCTTTCATTTTGTTACTTGCAGTATATTCAAACTTAAGAATGTGAATTGGACTAGTTTACTGATAAAAACGTTGTTTTTTAAAGCAGTATAATATGAATCCATTTAACCCTATACATAAGCGGACATCCATCTTCATATAAAATAGTAAATAGCCCTAAGGAAGGTGTGCATATAACGTGAAATGGATTTTACTCGGCATAACGATGACATTAGGATTGTTTTTTGTTAATTTACTAGGTTTCATGAATCTTTTACCGCTCTATATTACATCTCCTTTATTATTCATCTCAATTTTCATTACTCTTTACCTTGTCAATCATCGAAAAACATTTAAAGGTTTTTAATTTAAATAAAAGGCTGTTTTCCATACTTTGTTGCTATTTACCAAGTAATGCGGTGTGGTTGATTGCAGCGAGAGATGCTCGCTTTCCGCGGGGCGGGCGGTGAGCGCCTCCTCGGCGTAAACGCCTACGGGGTCTCACCTGTCCCGCTGCACCCGCAGGAGGCTCGTAATCTGCTCCAATCGACCTTAAATAGTTTTCGTTTTAAAAACAACAATCTTTACAAAAAGAGCCAAATAAAAAAAGGAATGCGTTTTATATAAACGCATTCCTTTTTACTTGATTCTTTAGATTAGTTTCAATCTCTAGATACAGACTGGCCCTGAAGCACAAGATGTGCAAGTGCAGTTTCAGTGCGACAGGAGGTCACCTTCGTAACTGCCTCGGGGTCATAAGCCACTCATAAATAGAGGCTAACACGTCTTCAATTTATCCGCGTCTTCTGCCTGTCCGGGCTGATTAAGTTGCTTCCGCTTTTCCAAGTTAATTATTCACTTTTGCTAAAAGCTCTTCCATTTCATTAAGCTTTTCTTCAAATACTTTGCATGCTTCTTCTATTGGTTTTGAAGATGTCATGTCAACTCCAGCTTTTTTGAGAACCTCGATTGGATAATCAGAGCTTCCGGCTTTTAAGAATTCAAGATAACGGTCGACTGCTGGTTGACCTTCTTCAAGAATTTGGTTGCTTAATGCTGTCGCAGCACTGTAGCCTGTCGCATATTGATAGACATAGTAATTGTAGTAAAAGTGAGGAATTCGTGCCCATTCTAATCCAATTTCCTCATCCACGACAATATCTTCACCAAAATATTGTTTATTAAGATCGTAATAAATTTTCGTTAATAACTCAGGTGTTAATGGTTCACCCTCTTGGGCTTTTTGATGGATAATATGCTCGAATTCAGCAAACATTGTTTGACGGAAAACGGTTCCTCTAAAGCCTTCTAAGAAATGATTTAATAAATATAGTCGTTCCTTTTCATCCTCAATGGTATTTAATAAGTAATGATTTAGCAGTGCTTCATTACATGTTGATGCAACCTCTGCTACAAATATAGAATAATTACCATAAGGATATGGTTGATTTTTACGCGTATAGTAGCTGTGTACAGAATGACCAAATTCATGTGCAAGTGTAAAGAGGTTATTTACATTATCCTGCCAATTCATAAGGATATAAGGGTTCGTACCGTACGCACCGGATGAATAGGCACCGCTTCTTTTCCCCTTATTCTCATGGATGTCAACCCATCGATTTTCAAAGCCTTCTTTTAAGATGGAATTGTATTCTTCACCGAGCGGCTGAAGTCCTTTTAAAATATAATCCTTTGCCTCATCGTACGTTACTTCCATTTTTACATCTTTTATAAGTGGTGTGTATAAATCATACATGTGCACTTCTTCAAGCTTTAATACTTCTTTACGAAGCTTTACATAACGCTGTAATAGATCTAGATGGTCATGTACGGTACTTATTAAATTTTCATACACAGATTCAGGTATGTTATCACTGCTTAATGCTGCTTGTCTTGCTGATTCATAATTACGAACCTTTGCACTGAAATTATCTTTTTTCACTGTGCCGCTTAATGTACTTGCAAATGTGTTTTTAAAATCACCATATGTTTTATAAACAGCTTTAAATGCCTCTTCACGTACTCTAGGATCTTCGCTTTCCAAGAAACGAACATATCTTCCATGAGTAATTTCAACCTCTTCCCCATTCTCGTCTTTAATTGTCGGGAATGTAAGGTCAGCATTATTTAGCATACCAAATGTATTACTTGAAGAACCTAACACTTCTGATGCTTGTGCTAATAATTCCTCTTGCTCTGCAGACAGTACATGTGGACGCTGGCGATTGATTTCATCAAGTGAGTGTTCATAAAGCTTTAGCTCATCTTTTTCTTGTAAGAATTGTTTTATTTTTGCTTCATCAACTGACAGAAGCTCTGGGACAATATAAGAGCTTAAGCTTGATGCTTGTGTATATAAATTTCTTGCACGATCATGTAACGCTTGGTACGTTGAATTTGTTGTGTCCTGATCATATTTCATGTGTGCATATGTATACAGTTTACCAAGGCGTTCCATTACTTTGTCTTGATATGTGAGTGCTTCATATAACGTATCTGCGCTTTCAGCAAGTTTGCCTTTATAATCTGCTAACTTAGGCAATGCAGACTTAATTTCTGTAAATTCTTTCTCCCATGCTTCATCAGATGAGAAGATGTCTTCTAATCTCCAGGTATCTTCTTGTTTAATCTCACTTCTTGTCGGTAATTTTTTTACAGCCGTTTGTTCAGACATTGCGTTTCCCCCTTTAGGATAAGTTGCAAATGCGGAGCTTGTGTTAATAGTACTTATTAGCATAAATGCTGTTATAAGGACTATTGTTCTTTTGTGCTTCATCTTTATCCTCCTGACGTCTAAATCTCTGTCATAGCCTACAAGATATCATTGAGATCAAAGTCAAGCGGATTTTCAGATGAGTATGTATGTGCCCCGTTATTTCTATCTTCACCCTGAGTAGCTTCTTTTGTCAAATAGTATGCTGCCGCACCTGCCCCTAACATTGAAACGGTGAACAGAAATGATTTGCCTTTACGTTTCTTATTAAACATATGATCACCTCTCTGCTAATATCTCCCTTTTAATTTGTTCAAAAAATGTCTCGCTATTCATAAGAGGACATGTTTATCGAAATTTATTCATAACTTTATTATCACTAATCAATAATTCTTCAACTCTAGTTGTCCACGTAATTGACCTTTCTTTTATAAATACATTTTTCTGTGTCTGCTTTAAGAAAGAAAAATGACAAAGATTGAGTAAATAATCTTTTATCGCAAAGGAATAATGAACATCTATAAATGGGAGAGAGCGAATAGAGATCGTTCCATCCGTAACTTTTTCAGCGAAATAATGATAGATATCACGAAAGGTAAACGCGCATTTTATAGGGAGAAGATCTATGTATATTAATATCCACCCTTGCCATACATAAACAGGTGATTCAATTAAGTAGGTTGAGTTAAGTGGAAGAAAGGCTAGTGAAGGTAAATAAGAAAGCGGTAATTGCCTTGTTTGGTAAAGAAAATGATTGAAAGATGCCGCATCCTTTGATTTATAACCGATAGTCTTCATGCGAAAACGTCTAATTTTATTTATCCATGCTGGCATTATCCTCGCCTTATGATTATATTGAGTAAATAATTCATGAAAAGATATTGAATGAGTGGGGTATGTTTGATGATTTCCTATAATAGACCGAGGAGAAAAAGGGATGATGGTATGTAAAATGATAAAGGCTTTTAAATCTGGACTATAAGCAATAATTGCAGGCGGTTCACTCAATTTAGTCTTGCGGGCGAAAAGCCATTGAAAGGAAGAAAGCTGAAAAGCATAAGATCCAGTTCTTTTTAATGTTTTTGCTCCTGCTATCCAAAAATTGATTATATTTTGCTCTTTGTACTTTAAAGACCTTTTTAGAAGTATACTTGGTTCTATCACAGAACATTGGTATTCAATCACATTTCGTTTCTCCCCCTTTTTAAACAAAATATCAGGACGTTGCTTTATCCTGCTTAGATATGGTTCAAGCTGTACATCGTCAATACTTGATTGAGTTTGCAGCCATTCATATAATTCAAGCTTCCCTCTCATGTGATACTCACTCTCAGCTTCGCTTTTCAACAAACAGCTTGTTGATTTTTTATGCGCAAAATGAGCCTTAATCACTGAGCCTATTTTCAACTCAACTTGATTTGAACAAACAGGACAGTAAAAATTAACTTGTTGTCTTATTTTTTTCAACCTTTCCTTTGACCACTTATTTTCTGCAACATTAATCATACTCCCATTGTTATCATAGGCAACAAACAAGCGTTCATCACTCCCCCATTATTTAAACCTACTATTTTTCAAATTCATTTCTGGCGTTTTACCTGTTACCACAATAGCCAATTTGTACCATGATTACACTGTTTTATCAAATGGGCAAAATTATCTTTTGTCAAAGGAAAATAAAAAAAGACCAGCTATTCACCATGATGGAATAACCAGCCTCGTTCTATTATAGCATTGGAGATAATAGTCGTGCTGTTGATTCAAAGATCTTTTTATAAAATTGGCGCTTTGCAAATTCCTCTTTAATAATCTCATGTGACTGTTCAATATCGTTCAAATACTCATTAACAAGTGTTTGAGTACTTCCTGTTCGATAAAGAAACGCATTTACCTCAAAATTCAAATGGAAGCTTCTCATATCCATATTTGCTGTCCCAATCGAAGCTAATTCATAATCAACAATGATAATTTTACTGTGTAAAAAACCTTTTTCATATTCATATACTTTTACACCTGCTTCAAGCAATTCAGGGAAATAAGAGCGGGAAGCGTAGTATACTATTTTTTTATCTGGCTTATAAGGTACGATTAACCGAACATCAATGCCGCTAAGTGCTGCTACTTTTAGTGCTGAAAGGATATCTTCATCTGGAACAAAATAGGGTGAGGCAATCCAAATTGACTCTTTTGCTGAAACAATCATTGAGAAAAATAGATTTTTTATAACATCCCATTTATTGTCGGGTCCTCCGGCAATAATTTGAACACCGCCAGTTTGTTCCGGCTTTTCTAATGGAAATGTTAAATATTTATGTGATAATAGTTTTTCATCTGTCATGTAATACCAGTCCTGCAAGAAAATCATTTGCAATGTTCTTACAGCTTCACCCTTTATTAAAAGGTGTGTATCACGCCAATAACCAAAATAACTGTCTTTCCCCAAATATTCATCCCCAATATTTAAACCGCCAACAAATCCAACAGAACCATCGATCACGATTATTTTTCTATGATTGCGAAAGTTGATTTTATTATTTAAGAACGGGATACGTACTGGTAAAAAAGGAATCATATCAATGCCTGCTTTACTCAATTCCTTGCTATAACTCTTTGAGAGCTTCCAGCTGCCGACAGCATCATAAAGAAAGCGAACTTCTACTCCTTCTTGTGCCTTTTTAATTAATGCATTTTTTAATTTTTGTCCAACCTCATCATGTCTCAGTATGTAATATTCAAGATGGATGTGGTGCTTTGCATTTTTTATCTCATGAAAGATATGTTCAAATGTCTC
The DNA here is from genome assembly GCF_009720625.1 of Metabacillus sediminilitoris. Classification (NCBI taxonomy): domain Bacteria; kingdom Bacillati; phylum Bacillota; class Bacilli; order Caryophanales; family Bacillaceae; genus Metabacillus; species Metabacillus sediminilitoris. Next base: position 970,014 of record NZ_CP046266.1, on the reverse strand, counting down.
ATTTCCATCTGTTAATGCTTTTGTTTTTGTCGCAAATGAGATTGGGCTATGACCTAACCGATGTGCTAACTTAAACAATAACTGCTGATGATCACCCATTATATTTATTTTTTCTTGATAAGATGAATGATTGCCTTCAATTTCTAAAAAAGCTTTTTGATCAGTTAGTGCTTTTTTAGCAAATAAGCGTCTTTTCTTAATATTCCTGCCAAAGAACAAATAGAAAAAGAAACCTAGTAATGGGAACCCTCCAAGTACAACTAACCATGTAATTGTATGTGATGGATGCCTGTTTTCTAAAAAAATAACGATACATATGGAGATAATAGACAGTGTAAAAATAACACTTACTGTCCCGACGATCCAATCTCCCCAGAGGTTTTTCGTCAGCAAAATAATGGAAGCTAAAAATGCAATAAATAAAAATAATCTAAATGTATTTTTCATTGGTTTCACCTTACTTATTTCTTATTCTAACTTCCCATTTTTATCTGAAACAAAACCTATTTATTTCTTGGTTTTAAATAATGTATTCCTTATTGTGTTACTGTAACAATTGTTTTACCCTATTTCACCATTTATTTTTGTAAAAAGAAAGCCGATTTCTATAGAAATCGGCTTTTCTCATTAAGCAAAATGCTTCTTTATTACTTTTAAGGCGTGCTCTTTCGCAATGACCTTTCCGTACTCTTCAAGGCGATGAATCGTTACTCGTGATTCTTGTCCATATTCAAGTATGATACTTAAAGTATTTTCTATTTCTTCATCCAAAACCTCGTCATTAAACTCAATGAATAAATAATAGTTACCATCAAGTGAATATAGATGATTTTTCATTCCAGTTAATAATGAATATTTAGATAGAGAAATTAAATTTTCCAAATCATCAAACTTTATAACAAATTGAAGCTGTTGATCTTCCTCTTCAATTAGTTCATCTTTTGAAGTGCCTGTATGATTAAAATTTTGCTCTAAAATCGCTGATACATTATCATCAACAGGAATTTCTTTTAGTTTATCATCAGAGAATGGGAGTTCAATTTTTTGTCCATCTTTTGCCACTTGTGCTTTTGTTACAATAACTTCCAGCCCTTTATCAAGTGCCTGAATTTGAATCCAAAGTGGCCCTTCAACCATAAACTCCTCTTCTTCATGAACTTCATCCATCATTTCCCAAAAAAGTTCTTCACTGCGTTCGCGATTATACCATATTTCATCACGATCAAATCCACGCTCTTCTATATCTAAATACGAAATATAAAACTTTACAGTATGTTCGTTTATGCGCTCTATCTCCATTTCGCAAACCTTCCCTTCTATATAATATGTTGAAGGGACAACCCCCCTCAAGGGCAGTTGTACTTTACTACACTTTACCCAAAAAATTCTATTTCTAATCGTAGGTAAAATGTTTGTGTAACCTCCATCAGCGAAAAGCCACACCCAATTATGAAAAGAACCTTCCATTTATGAAAGAATCTTGTACTCCTATTTTATGATAAAAAGAGTTGAAAGGAAATAAAAAAACTCTGAATATATAAAAACAGTTAATTTACCTATATGATTCTTTGATCATATTTTATGAATGATTTCATATACTTGTACGAGCAGTCAATAAGCTGAAAGAGGGATAAAATATGGAACAAGAATTTTTTTTATCACTACTCGTAATCATCGGAATTGATCTAGTATTGGGTGCTGATAATGCAGTGGTAATTGCTATGGCATGTCGTAATTTACCCGTTGTTCAGCGAAATAAAGCGATTATATTAGGGACAATGCTTGCAATTGTTATTCGAATTCTCATTACATTAATTGCTGTCTACTTATTAAAAATTCCATTTTTACAACTAATTGGCGGCGTCTTCCTCCTGTACATAGCTTTTCATTTAATTACAGGTCGAGAAGATGACACAAATAAAATAAAAAGCCATGGATCATTATGGAAAGCTATCCAAACAATCGTTATCGCTGATTTATTAATGGGATTTGATAATGTTATTGCGGTAGCCGGTGCTGCACAGGGGCATATGATCCTTGTGGCGATTGGATTATTCATCTCAATTCCTATCATCATATGGGGAAGTAAAATTATTCTTGTCTTATTAACCAAATACCCGTTCCTTATTTATGTTGGTGGCGGATTACTTGCATTTACAGCAGGAAAAATGATTATTGAAGAACATCAACTTCAAACAATTTATATGACACATCCAACAATTGCTCAAAGTTTACCATTCTTAACAACATCGTTCATTCTTTTTGCCGGAATCCTTTATCAACAAATTGTTCAGGTATTTTCCCAACGGAAAACTTAAGTTAGAGGGAAATACATGAAGAGGCATATTCTAATGACTCTCACAAATCTAAGCCTTTGCTTAGATTTATGTTTACATTAAAATTTGCCTCTCTATATCTAAATATTTAGTTAACTAAACGCTGTGCTTCTTGTAGCTGGAAAGTTCGAACACGACGTGGAAGAAAACGACGAATTTCATCCTCATTGTAACCAACCTGAAGTCTCTTTTCATCAATAATAATCGGTCTGCGAAGAAGACCTGGATTATCTTGAATAAGATTATATAAATCTTGTAAAGGCATTGTTTCGAGGTTGACATTTAACTTTTGGAAAACCTTTGAACGAGTTGAAATGATTTCATCTGTTCCATCCTCAGTCATTCTTAAGATTTCTTTAATTTCTTGAATTGTCAAATGCTCTGAGAAAATATTTCGTTCTGTGTATTCAATTTCATGTTCTTCTAACCATGATTTAGCTTTTCTGCAAGATGTACAGCTTGGTGATGTAAATAATGTAACCATTATTATCCTTCACTCCTCTAAGTATAGAATGAGTTAATATCATCCAAATCGTATATGGAAATTGAAATTACTTTAAAATAAGAATTCCTATTCTGATTATACTATAAAAAAGTAAGTATGCATATAGTTATTGTGTGACAAAACCATTACATTCATCATAAGTGCTTAATAGTACTGAATCAATCATATTGTTAGAAAATATGACATATTTCAAATGATGACTTATGTACGAATGATAATAATCATTCTATTCCCTCAATTTACTTTTTCATTCTCAATTACGCTTGTTCATCGAAAATATTTTGGCTTGGGCTATCCTCGTAAAAAGTTAAAACTTCACTTGCTGGATCATATGATTCACCGTAAAGCTCTTTATCTTTAAACGTATGAATCAAATTATATGTTCTTATCATCGCATCATAGATCATCTCTTCTGACTCATTATGCGGAGCCCAATAAAGTATTTCCATTTTATTCACTTCATTTGTTGCAAGGGAACGACGTTCATAACCAATTGATTGTGCGTGTTGAAAGTTCTCTCTTTTATAAAAATTTATTCTTTTTTCAGTATCTGTATCCTCATAATTAATCGGTTCAACTTCCAGAATGATTGGCTTGCCTTTTTTCTTTAGCTTTTCTAAAAGCTTGTGGCCAAGACCTTCACCCCTGGCATTTTTTGAAACAAAGATATAATCAATAAAAATAAAATCATTAAGCTCTGCATACATCATTACATGGTTTTTACCTTCGTCTTTATGATAGATATCACCCTTTTCTTTAAGTAACATCTCCATATGCTTTTTTGACTTCATTTCTTCAATTGGAAAATATTGATTTAATTTTTCATACCAGTTCATCATTCTACTCCTTATTACAACCTTCATTATATTCTTCTGGTTTATATATTCCCTTCTTTCTTAAGAATAAACACCTATTCACCTAAATAAATTTCTTCAATCAAAAAAAAGATTGCCCCGTTTAAAATCGGGGCAATCTTATTCCATCATTATGAATGCTGTTGTTTATATTTCTCAAATTCTGCTTGTGAACACATTACAAAGTGACCTGGTTTCACTTCACGGAATTCAACTACTTCGTCTGGTGTGTAATTGTGCATGCTTGGATCATACGTTTTTCTTACACGAGTCCGTTCATAATCTGGATCTGGAAGCGGGATCGCAGATAATAATGATTGTGTATAAGGATGAATCGGATTATTGTAAAGCTCATCAGCATCTGCAAGTTCAACTAACTTTCCGAAATACATAACACCAATTCGATCACTTATATATTTAACCATTGAAAGGTCATGAGCGATAAATAAATAAGTAAGCCCTTTTTCCTTTTGTAGGTTTTTCATTAAGTTTACAACTTGTGCTTGTATTGATACATCAAGAGCAGAGATTGGTTCATCTGCAATGATAAATTCAGGCTTAACGGCAAGAGCACGTGCAATCCCTATACGTTGGCGTTGTCCACCGCTAAACTCATGTGGGTAACGATTTGCATGTTCTTTGTTTAAACCAACCGTTTCAAGGAGTTCGATGACTCTGTTCATTCTTTCTTTTTTTGACTTTGCAAGACCATGAATATCAATTCCTTCAGCAATGATATCGGAGACCTTCATTCTCGGATTTAATGAAGCTTGAGGATCCTGGAAAATCATTTGCATTTTTCGGTTGAATTCCTTTAGTTGTGCCTTTGACTTTTTGCCGTGGACATTTTCACCGTTAAAAATGACTTCACCGTCAGTAGCATCATATAAGCGAATAATCGTACGACCTGTTGTTGATTTTCCACAACCTGATTCACCTACTAAACCTAAGGTTTCACCTTTGTAAATATCAAACGAAATATTATCGACTGCTTTTACTTCGTTCGCTTTACCAACATTAAAATATTGTTTTAAATTTTTAATTTCAACTAATTTTTCAGTGTTCGCCATTTTAATTTCCCTCCTTTTTTTCAGGGAATTGACGTTGACGTCGTTTTACTGCAGCAGGCGGCTCAACCTTTGGCGCATCCGGATGTAATAACCATGTTGCAGCATAATGTGTATCAGATACTTTAAACATTGGCGGCTGCTGTTCTAAATCGATTTTCATTGCATATTCATTACGTGGTGCAAACGCATCGCCTTTTGGCGGATTTAATAGATCTGGCGGTGTACCTGGAATGGCATATAATTCTTCATCTTCTGCATCAAGACTAGGCATTGAGCTAATCAATCCCCAAGTATAAGGATGTTGTGGATTGTAGAAAACTTCATCAACTGTTCCAATTTCAACAATTTTCCCACCATACATAACTGCAACACGATCAGCAACATTTGCTACAACACCTAAATCATGGGTAATAAAAATAATCGACGTATCAATCTTCTTCTGTAATTCCTTCATTAGCTCAAGAATTTGCGCCTGGATTGTAACATCTAATGCAGTTGTCGGTTCATCTGCAATTAATACCTTTGGATTACATGCAAGAGCAATTGCGATAACAACCCTCTGTCTCATCCCACCTGAAAATTGATGCGGGTATTGATTAAAACGGACTTCAGGTTGTGGAATGCCTACAAGTCTTAATATATCAATCGCACGATCCTTTGCAGCTGCTTTACTTAAATTTTGGTGCTTCACAATTGGCTCAATAATTTGTTTTCCAATTTTCATTGTTGGATTTAACGATGTCATTGGATCCTGGAAAATCATCGAAATGTCTTTTCCACGAATTTTTTGCATCGCTTTGTTGGATAATTTCGCCAAATCCTTACCATCAAAAAGGATCTCACCGTTCTTAATTTCTGAATTTGATTCAGGTAACAGACGCATTATTGTTTTTGTTGTGACTGATTTACCTGAACCAGACTCACCTACAATTGCTAGTGTTTCACCTTTAAATAAATCAAAATTAACTCCACGAATAGCTTGCACTTCCCCTGAATACGTGTGGAATGATATATGCAAGTCTTTCACTTCTAAGATTTTTTCCATTTATTATTCACCTACCTTTTCTAGTCGCGCATTTTCGGATCTAAGGCGTCACGAAGACCATCTGCAATCATGTTAAAACAAATCATAATGACACTAATAACGACTGCAGGAATAATCATTTGATAAGGGTATAACTGTAGTACTTTAAAACCGTCGTCAATTAACGTTCCTAATGACGCTAATGGCGGCTGTAAACCGAGACCAATAAAACTTAAAAATGCTTCAAAGAAAATGGCATTTGGTATTGTAAACATCGTATTAATGATAATAACACCAGCTAAATTTGGAAGCAGATGTTTCCAAATAATTTTACCGTTTGAAAGTCCAAGTGTTCGTGACGCTAAAACATACTCTTGTTGTTTTAATTTCATTACTTGTGCACGAACTACCCTGGCCATACCGACCCAGCCCGTGATTGTTAAGGCGATTGTAATTGATAAGATACCTGGATCTAACACGATAATCATAAGAATAACAACGACAAGGTTAGGTATCCCTACTAATATTTCTGTAATACGTTGCATAACATTATCTGTACGTCCGCCGAAAAAGCCTGAAACAGCTCCGTAAATAACGCCTATTACCATATCAATAACCGCTGCTAACACAGCAATATATAAGGAAACTTGTGTACCAACCCAAACACGAGTAAAGATGTCACGGCCTAAGCTGTCGGTACCAAGCCAATAATATTCATCAACATTCTTTTGCTCATAGGCATTATAGACGTCACCATTTTTCCGTTCTAAATCACCGTCAAATGGCAGCCAGCTAATATTTTCTAATACAGGAATTCTTGGCGGTAAATTATTATGTTTTAAATTTTGGTCACTATAGTTATATCCGCTTAAATGAGGACCAACAAGAGCCATAATTGTTAATAATGCTAATACGACTAAACTAACAATCGCAGCTTTATTCTTTTTAAAACCTAACCATGCATCCTGCCAAAAATTTAAACTTGGTTTAGAAATTTCTTCACTCTTTGATGAATCTATGTGTGCGGGTTCGATCATGTCTTTTGTTAATTTTTCTTGTGTCATTATTTTTTCCCTCCCGCTAAACGAATCCGCGGATCAATTATTCCATATAGAAGGTCAACGATTAAAATAACTACTACAAATAGAACGGCAAATAAAATTGTTGTTCCCATAATGACAGGATAATCATTAACAGTAATAGATTTAACAAATTGCTCTCCAATTCCAGGGATACCGAATATTTTTTCAATAACAAGTGAACCAGTCATTAAACTAACTACCAACGGACCTAAAACGGTAATGACAGGAATTAATGCATTACGAAGCGCATGTTTAAAGGCGATATCAAACCAGCTTGCACCTTTAGCTTTTGCAAGGGTAATATAGTCAGATTCCATAACCTCTACCATTTCTGTTCGTACGAAACGGGCAGTCGTTGCTAATGGAAACATGGCTAAAGCAATCGTAGGTAGAACTGAATATTCCGGCCCGCGCCAGAAGGCAACGGGGAACCACCCTAGTTTTACTCCAATGTAATATTGCAAAAGGCCTGCAAATACAAAGGATGGGATTGATTTTCCAAGGACTGCTATTAATGTAGAACCGTAGTCAACCCATGTATTTTGACGGAGAGCTGAAATCACTCCTAAAATGATACCAAAGATCGATCCAAAAAGAATCGCTTGAAACCCTAGAGTTGCTGAAGGACCAATGCTATTCATTAGGATTTCTGTTACACCAACATTATCAAATTGAAAAGATACCCCTAAATCTCCCTTCAATAAATTTACGATATAGTTCATGTATTGAACTGGAACTGGCTCGTTTAGGCCATACTTGTTTATCATGATAGAAAGCTGTGCTTCTGATAATTTACTAGCATTTGTAAAAGGTGTACCAGGGATTATTTTCATGAGGAAAAAGGTAAAAGTGGCAATTAAAAATAGAGTAATGATCATATAAATAACGCGTTGAGTTAAGTATTTAACCATTTCATTTGCACCTCCTAAAGATTTTGAATTTTCTTCAATATTCGACAATTTCCTTTCAAGGGAAAGAGAGTATATTTTTACAATATACTCTCTTTTAATAGAAAAACTTGGCTTCTTATAAAAGAAGCCATCAAATCGTTTTTCTTATACTTCCCTTAAAAAGTGTTACTTTCAAAGGACAATGAAAGCCATTGTTGCCCTATCAAAAATAACTAAATCAACATTATTTTACAGAAGTCCATTTGTAGCTATACTCAGGACCTACTAAATGATAAGTAAAGTTGTCAATTTTATCATTAACTAATAGGTTAGATGAACGTTGATATAGTGGAGCAATTGCAGCATCTTCTTCAAGTAAGATTTTTTCAGCATCTGCTAAAGCTTCATAACGCTCAACTGGTTTTTGAGCTAGTGTTGTTTGTGCATCTTTCACTAACTGATCATATTTTGCATTTGAGTAATCCATTTTGTTATTACCGCCGCCTGTTAACCAAAGATCAGAGAATGTCATAGGATCTAAATAGTCAGGACCCCAACCAGCTAATTGAAGATCATAATCCTGAGAATTTTCGCGATCTAGACGTACACTGAACGGTACACTTTCAACTTTAATTGTTAAACCAGTAAGATTTGTTTCTAATTGGTTTTTAATGTATTCAGCTGTTTTCTTAGCTGTTTCAGTATCATCTGTTAAATATCTAAGTTCAACTGAATCTGTTCCAATTGCAGCTAAACCTTTTTCCCAAGCTTTTTTCGCTTCGTCAAGGTTGTATGGTAATAGTTCATTTCCATTAATTTCACGGAAGTCTTTACCTGTTTCATCATTCTTAACAAATTCGTTTGGTACTGCATAGTTCGCAACGATTGAACCGTTGTTTAATACACTGTTAACGAAATCTTCTTTATTAATTGCTTGTGCAATTGCTTTACGTACATCTACATTTTGTAAAGCTTCATTATCTTTTTGGTTCATTTTCAACCAGAAAATTGTTGGTTCTAACCATTTAACTAATCTTTCATCACCTTCATATTGAGGTACGATGTCAGATGAAAGTTTAGGAGTGATATCTGCTTCACCTGTTTCAAACGCATTTGCAGCAGCTTGAGATTCTTGTAGCACATTCCATTGAACTTTTTCTAACTTAACTGTTTCTGCATCCCAATACTCTTTATTTTTTGTATATGTCCATGAAGAATCTGTGCTTCCATCCCAGCCACTTAACGCAAATGGACCGTTATATACTAGGTTTTCAGCAGTTTTAGCGTAGTCAGCCCCTTGTTCTTCAACAAATTTTTGGTTTTGCGGATAGAATGTTGGGAACGCCATTAATGATAAGAAGTATGGAATTGGTCTTTCCAAAGTAACTTCAAGAGTTTTCTCATCAATTGCTTTAACGCCTAAAGTGTTAAGATCAACTTCTTTTTTCTCTGCACCAGCAGCAGAAATTTCAGCAGCACCTTTGATTTTTCCATCCATCATATATGGACCATATGGTGATGCATTTTTTGGATCAATTGCACGTTGCCATGCATATACGAAATCGTTAGCGGTTACAGGATCTCCATTTGACCATTTCGCATCTCTTAATTTAAATGTATATACTGTTCCATCTTCACTTACTTCTGGTTCGCCATCAGCCATACCAGGTACAACTTCTTGATTTGGATCAAGACGATATAAACCTTCATTTACGTTATTTAAAGTAGAAAAACTTACAGTATCTTGAGCCATAACACTATCCATCGCTGGAATTAATGCTGATTCCAATGCTTTTATTTCTTGTGCTGCTGCTTTCCCCTCATCAGCACCATTTTCTTTCTCGTCACCAGCTGAATCACCGCCGCCATAATTACATGCAGCTAAAAACATGCTAAGTATGAGTGATAAAGCTAAAAGTAGAAAATATTTTGACTTTTTCATACATTTGACCCCCTTCTATGTATATAAGTTGTACTAACAACTTTATTATACAAGTATTCAAATAATTGTGCATTTATTTTTTTAATAAAATTTACACGAATGCAATAATATTAATATTTCTCACTTAAAAAATAGTTCTTTTTTCCTATTATTTTAGGTTGATTTTTCCCCATTCTCGCTCAAACACTTTACCGCATTGACTTAAAAAAGGGAACAAAATCTGACAAATCACTTTACAATTTTTAATTATTCTTATTAAAATAACTTTTAATCGAATTAATTACTAAAAATCTGTTTTCTAATATAACTTTCTCACGGTTTCTAGCCCCTCCTTTCATTTGTTATAATCAAAACATAAGAAAAATAGAAAAGAGTGATTGTGTTGCCCTATATAAAAATTCTCACATTATTTATTGTTTCTTTAAGTACGACAATATTACTTTCTTTTTGGATTTACCATAAATTAACTTTGCTGTCATTTATTAATATCTCATTTTTCATTGCCGGAGCCTTTCTGTTCCTTTCACTATTAACGATTACAGTTAAGGGAGGCTTTTTCGACGGCATTACATATGGTTTCCGTCGAATGTTTGTAGCAAAAGGAAAAGAGTTATCGAAACAAGAGGTAAATGACATGACACCCGTCTCCGAAATGTTGAATTTCAATCACCTCCCCATGTTGATAAATGGAATCCTAATGGCGATAATCATGATGATCGCTCTGGTTACTTACTATATATAGTTTATATAATGAAAACCGTTTGCAAAAAACAACATCGTTTCTTATAATATAAAGAAATGCTAAAATTCTTAATCTCACATCATGTGAAGATGGCTTATGAAAATTAAATAGTTTAGCGATGATGAAGAATAGTACATATATGATTCAATTAAAGAGAGCCTGTGGCTGCTGTGAACAGGTATTGAACGATATGGAATGGACTTTTGAGCTTCTGTTCAGAATTTAGTACGTGCAGACGTTTTCTTGCGTTAAAGAATGAAGTGATTTCTACTACTATAGAAATAAATAGGGTGGCACCGCGGTCCATCGTCCCTATCAAAGGGATGAGTGGGCTTTTTTGCGTTTATTTAAATATTTACACAACGAATTTAGGAGGATTTTCAATGAAAACAATTTTTTCAGGTATTCAACCGACTGGTTCGGTTACATTAGGTAATTATATTGGAGCTATGAAGCAATTTGTTGAACTTCAGGAAGATTACAACTGTTATTTCTGTATTGTTGATCAACATGCGATTACCGTTGCACAAGATCGTCTTGCTCTCAGAAAAAATATTAGAAGCCTTGCTGCTTTATATCTTGCCGTAGGGTTAGATCCAGAAAAAGCTACACTTTTTATTCAATCTGAGGTACCTGCACATGCCCAAGCAGGATGGATGCTGCAATGTGTTTCATATATCGGAGAGCTTGAGAGAATGACACAATTTAAGGATAAATCTCAAGGAAAAGAGGCCGTATCAGCAGGGTTACTAACATACCCGCCATTAATGGCAGCAGATATTCTTCTCTATAGTACTGATCTTGTCCCTGTTGGCGAAGATCAAAAACAGCATTTAGAGTTAACTCGTGATTTAGCGGAGCGTTTCAATAAAAAGTACAATGACATCTTCACAATTCCTGAAGTACGGATTCCAAAAGTAGGGGCACGTATTATGTCACTTGCAGATCCTACAAAGAAAATGAGTAAATCAGACGCAAACCAAAAAGCGTTTATTACATTATTGGATGAACCAAAACAAATCGAGAAAAAAATTAAAAGTGCTGTAACAGATTCAGATGGCATTGTAAAATTTGATAAAGAAAATAAGCCAGGTGTTTCAAATCTTCTGTCGATCTACTCGATTTTAAATAATGAACCGATTGAACAAATTGAAGCAAGATATGAAGGCAAAGGTTATGGTGATTTTAAACAAGATGTTGCAGATGTTGTAGTCAATGCATTAACACCAGTTCAAGAAAAGTACTATGAGTTAATGGAATCTGATAAACTTGATGAAATTTTAGATCATGGTGCTGAGAAAGCAAATGCTGTTGCAAGTAAAATGGTTAAGAAAATGGAAAATGCAATGGGACTTGGCCGTAAAAGAAAATAATCTAAGAGAAAAATTTTATTTTTCTACTATATAATTTTGTTTTTTGCCCTTGTCTTTCTAAAGATAGGGGCTTTATTTATTTCCATACAAAAACAAAAAAAAACGATGTGAAAAGTTTTGTCTTTCCCTTCACATCGTTTCTTTTTTTACTAGTAAAAACTAATTTACTTTTGATTCGTGTTCCATATCCCAAAGCTTTTCAAAGAAAGGTTGTCCCTTTATTAAATGTTCACATAATTGGATATGCTTTGGTGACCAGCCATGTAATGTTTCTTTATACAATTTTTGCCACACTTCATCAAATTCTCTTTCCTGAATGTCTCCATACATCGTTGGATTCCACTCAGTATACCAGTATTTTACTTCTGCAGCATTTTTCGTTGCTTGCAATTGATCAAGCGCCATGAACAATAGCTGTTTTAACTGTCTTTCTTTCCTTGTTAAGCCGCGCATATGCTCTGGTGATAATGATAAAATATGATATTCCTTATCATCTAGATCCTTCTTGATAAATTCCGTAGAATATTCTTCAGCCTCAACATCTTTCACCATTTCAAAAACAAGCTGTTCCTGCCGTGGAATAATCCGGCTTTTGCGGATCGGAATGGTATAGCCGATTGTATCGACTGCAAGAATTCCAATTCCATCTGTCACAACAAAGCAGTAGTCTAGTTGAATTCTTTCATGGTTCTTTCTTATATAAGCCTTTTGAAAAATATCTTTTAATAGACCAGGCGGTAACTCCGATAAGTTATTTTCTATGTAGTCAAAAAGTAAGGAATTAACCTTTAAAAGGGGGACCTGATCAAGGAGTTCAACACTATCATCTTTTCTCCATTCGTGAAAATGACAGACATTGTACCCGTTCTCTTCACCTTCAAACCAATTTACCCAAACATCATGAAGAAATAACATTTTTTTACCCCTCACTTCAGTACCATTTGTCAAACAGTATAGGCAAAAATTAGATAAATTATTCCATTCATTTCCGACAAAAAATAGATTTTTTAGGACTAAAACCAACAATTAACCTGTCTTTATTCATCACTATGATATTAGCAAGCATAATATGAACTTATTCTTTAAAATCCTTCATAAATGCTTCAGCTGGCAAACCTAAAAGCTCCTTAGTGTTTTTACCAGTATATTTCATATATTTTTTTACAATGTAATATCCAACTGCATACCCAAGCATGTTTGGATAAAATCCTGTTCCAAACATCAATTGAGAGAATTTGTGACTTTCCCTCGATACCTCCCTTTGAGGTGTAATTATTCTTTCAAGAAATCGTTCACACTGGCTGTCTGAATACAATTTTGTCCATGAAGCAACATCATTTTCACCAAGCATCTCTCGAACAGCATTTTCCGCTAATCCTTCCATGATTACTGTATCAATAATCGTAAAATCCTTTTCTTGCTTTTTTACAGCTGCTAAACGGCAAACATGATGATATTCATGAATAAATAATGAACTGATGTCTCTTTTATTTGTATTTAATGAAAGAAATAAAAACAGTTTATTGTTAAAAGCCAATCCAGATCTGCCTTTATACTCCTTTTGAATCCTCCGATTATGATCATCACATGGAAAAATAAAAATTGGAATATCAGGCCCATTCCACTCTTTTTGCAGCTTTTTTTCTTCGTCTTTAATGAAGGTAATAATTTTATCTTTTTCTACTCTTTCAATCCATTTACCCATTCCGTGACTATTTTTATACATACCAAAGAAATGTAAATAGTTAGCTACTTCTTTTTCAGTTAATTTATGAAAATATGGACACAGCTTTTTAAATATCTCCTCTTGTTGTGAAGCATTCTTTAACCAGACAATCGTATCAATTACGCTCATTACGATCACTCCTTCCACTTGCTATCTTATGTAGCAAAAGACAAGGAGGTTCATTATGATATGGCTATGAATTGACTATGTAATAAAAAACCATCCTAAGTGAATGAAAAGTAATGCTTTATGTTTGAAAGAGTGTGTCATTATTTTTTGATAGAAAGTGCTTAAGAAAAGTTCTTCATTCTGTTGAGGATAGGCAAAACCTAACTAAGATTGCTTTGAAGTCTAAACCCATGTTCATTACATAAGAAAAGTCCTTCATTCTATCAATGAAGGACTAAACTCTTTTTATATGCTTGCACCTTATAACGGTACCCCGTTTATCCGTGCATTACGCATCATATTTTTTAAAGATAATTGTTGCGTTATGTCCGCCGAAGCCTAATGAGTTGCTTAATGCTACGTTTACTTGCTGTTTTCTAGCCTCGTTCGGTACGTAATCTAAGTCACAATCAGGATCTGGTGTTTTTAAGTTGATTGTTGGCGGAATAATTCCTTCTTTAATTGCTAATACACTAAAGATTGCTTCAACTCCGCCAGCAGCTCCCAATAGATGTCCTGTCATTGACTTAGTTGAACTGATTGCAAGCTTGTATGCATGCTCCCCAAATACTTCTTTAATTGCTAATGTTTCAAATTTATCATTATAAGGAGTACTTGTTCCATGTGCATTGATATAATCAATGTCTGACACGGTAAGTCCACTACCTTCAACAGCTTGTTTCATCGCTCTTGCACCGCCTTCTCCATTTGGAGCTGGGGCAGTGATATGGTATGCATCACCTGTCGCAGCATATCCAATGATTTCAGCGTAAATTTTTGCTCCTCGAGCTAACGCATGGTCTAATTCCTCAAGAACAATAATTCCCGCACCTTCACCCATAACAAATCCATCACGATCTTTATCAAATGGACGGCTCGCTGAATTCGGATCTGGATTTGTCGATAATGCTTTATTTGCAGAAAATCCAGCAAATGACATTTCTGTTAATGGAGCTTCTGTCCCGCCAGTAACCATAACATCTGCTTCTCCTCGTTGAATAACACGATAAGCATCACCGATTGAATTTGTTCCTGTAGCACAAGCAGTAACCGTACAAGAATTAAAACCCCTTGCTCCTAATGCGATCGATACTTGTCCAGTCGCCATATCAGGAATAAGCATCGGTACAAAAAACGGACTTACTCTGCGAGCCCCTTTTTCTAAAAGCGTTTTATATTGTTGCTCAAAAGTTTCCATTCCACCGATTCCAGAACCGATCCACACTCCAACACGTGGAGCATTTTCATCAGTAATTTCTAAGTTTGAATCTTTTACAGCCATTAAAGCCGCAGCTACAGCATATTGGGTGAAACGATCCATCTTTCTTGCATCTTTTTTATCCATAAATTGTTCAACATCAAAATCCTTTAATTCTGCACAAACTTTAGCTGGGTAATCATCAGGATTCACACGTGTAATTGGCCCTATTCCTGATACTCCTTTTATTGCATTATCCCATGATGTTTGTACATCATTTCCAATTGGAGTTAATGCTCCTAAACCTGTTACAACAACTCGTCTTTTTTCCATGAAGAGTGCACCTCACCTTTAACGTAAGTTTACATATAAATCTAGTATGAACTTATTCAAAGTATTTCCTTTTTCTAAAATCATCGAAGACCATCTTGCACACTCTAGAATAGCACAGACGTGAAAGTGCTTTGAGGGCGAGTAAAGGCCGTTTTGACAGCTTGAGTTTTAGTTATATTTAGGTCCGCCTTGAACTTTTATCCTTAACGTCCCCAACGAAGTGCGATTGCACCCCACGTTAATCCACCACCAAAACCAACCATCACGAGTAAATCGCCATCTTTAATTTTCCCCGCTTCTAATTCTTCTACTATCGAGATTGGAATGGAAGCAGCAGAAGTGTTACCATATTTATTAATTGTTTTAGACATTTTTTCGACAGGTAATTCTAATCGCTCTCTCGATGCTTCCATGATTCGAATATTTGCTTGGTGTGGAATTAAGAAATCAACATCTTCCTTGCTTAGTCCGGCTTTTTCCAGAACATTTACACTTGATTCACCCATTTGTCTAACTGCAAATTTAAATACTTCTCTGCCATTCATAATGATATGTTCATCTTGATATAAATGTTTACCGCCAGTTCCATCAGCTCCAAGCTCAAAGGACAAAATCCCTTTCCCTTCGCTTACTGGTCCAAGCACAACAGCTCCGGCACCATCACCAAATAACACGGCAGTGTTACGATCTTCCCAATTGACTATTTTTGAAAGCTTTTCAACACCTACTACTAAAACGTTCTTATAGGCATTTGTTTGAATAAACTGACCACCAGTGATCACGCCATACATAAAGCCAGCACATGCTGCACTAATATCCATTGCAGCTGCATTTTTTGCTCCCAGCTTTTCTTGAATCATACAAGCTACAGATGGAAATGGTTGATCAGGCGTAACAGTTGCAACTAATATTAAATCCAATTCCTCTGAACTTATCCCTGCATTTTCAAGTGCTTTCTCAGCAGCTAAAAATGCCATATCAGATGTATCCATTGCGTCATCAGCAAAACGGCGTTCTTCTATACCAGTTCTTGTACGAATCCATTCATCAGATGTATCCATTATTTTTTCTAAATCAAAATTTGTAACAATCTTTTCTGGAGTGTATCGTCCGATACCAATTATCCCTGCATTCATATGTAGCAACCCCTTTATAGAAAGATAGGTATTAAAATTTACCCCGCTTTCACTGGCAGTTTGCCTCCGCCTTTACGTTTTCATTTAACAAAAGCAGTGAAGGCGGCTAATAGCTGTCCGTAAAAGTCCGATAAATCTAACTTAATATCAAATATTATGATCTGGTACTAATTCTATCTTATTCACATTTTTTTTTCAATATTAATGTTTTTGTACACATGACTAGAACCGCTAAATAACACGTACATAAATTAGTAGTAAAGCGAGTTTATCAGTGATAAAAAACATGTAACATGGGGGTGAAAAAATGGAATTCAAAGATCAAACTCAAAAAATACATTCAAAAGAAGACACCAAAGGAGTTGATCATATTGAAAATGACAACTCACCACCTATTGATCGTTTCAACCAACTTATGTTTGGATCTAGAGCTTCAAGTAGAATAGAAGAAAGATCTCATATAAAAAAAGATGATAATCCAAATGAAGAAATTGATTATTTCACCTTATTGGAGCAAATTGACGATATTATGGAATCACTAAAGAATTTGAAACCAATTCTCAATCATCTTTCCCCAATAGTAGACTTTATAAAAAAGAAAATATAAAAAGCTGCCAATGGCAGCTTTTACTATCTTTTTCTTCAATTGTAATGACTTGTCATTTATTTATGTTTCTTCATTATTACTGTGCGTCTTTTTTCCCTAATTCATAAGCTTCTCCCATCACTTTCGTGAAAAGCTCCATCATAGGCTGAATCGTTTCCAATGATAATTCAATACCAGATCCTTCAAATTTTTCTTTAGCCTCTGGCAAGTACTTCATTGCGATTTGCATAAATTCCATTGCTTTTGGATGCTGTTCCATTCTCATCACTCCTTTCAATGTTATAACTGATTTGGAAGTAGTCCACTTTTTTTATATTCTTCAATGTGTTCATTCAGGTTTGATTGAAATTCTTGATCAACAAGAGGACTGAACTCTCCCATCGAGATGACACCGTCTTTGAAGTCGAAATAAACCTCACCATTTTCTAACTCGCCTTTATTAAAGGATTTTGCCACATTTACATATAATTCGTCAATATGCTGGACAGTACTTGTTAACACAGTTCTATTGCCTAAATCAGCCTGATCATTGACATATCCGATCGCATATAAACCTTCTTCTTTTAGGCGCTCGATCACTGGTATATTATACCCGTCCCCTGCAACGTACACAATGTCGACATTGTCATCGATCATTTCTTCTAAAAGCGGCAATGCATCTGCTGTGTTATTCCAATCTTGCACATACTTAATATTGACATGAACATTTTCATTTTGAAAATATGCACCTTCAAAAAAGCCATCAATTTCCGGCTGCCACTCGAAAGCAGCTAACACGCCTATTTTTTTTGTATTTGTCATTTCACCTGCAACCATCCCGCCAAAAAAGCCCATTGCATGTGATTCGAAATTAAGACTTGTTATATTTCTACCTGATACATCAGAATTAAATAAAACAAAATGAATATCCGGATAATCTTTACTAATCGCTTGAAATGAACCTGCAAATTCGCTGCCATGACCAAAAATAAGATTTACATCATTTTGTTGAAATTCCTCAATTGCATGACGAATCTTAATGTCTTCGTTCATACCTTCTTTATAAAATACATCTACACCTAGATCTGATTGAATTTTTAATAGCCCTTCATAGCCTTTCATACCCCAAACTTTTTCATCAATTGTTTCCTGAACAAGTAAACCGACCTTTTGAAGATTGCCAGTTGTTGTAGGTTGTCCACAACCATAAAGCGAAAAAAGTAATATGAGGATAAGTCCGAGCTTTTTGTACATCGGCAACCACTTCCCTGCGTTCTTTACTAAGGTACTTATCCATATTTATTTTAGCCTTACCTTCTTGATATGTACAAGGCTTACATTTTAAGAATCTGATTAAACTTTTCTATACAGGTAACCTGATCCATTAGACCTTCTTCAATTGAAGTAGGTTCTTTCATGTATATCGTTTCATTTTCATCGTGCTTGGGAATGTATTCGTTTTTTCGAAACTCTAGTAAAAAAGACGATTCTTTCTCTTGTTTTACGTCTGCATGTATAAAATACGTTGTTCCTGATTTAACATTCTCAAGTAGACCCCAAATCGATTGTATGGCATCTTGAATAAATAGGATAGGTTCATCAATTATCAACCGATTTTTTTTGTTTCTTTCATGATCAACTAAATATTGATGAATTCTTTCTGTTGAAGGTTGAAAGGGACCATATAAACAAGGGAGTTTAATATATGACCGTGTTTTTAAATGCTCATTAAGATAATTCTCACAGTATTTAATATGTTCTATTCTTGTATCCTTTTCATCTTGATTTCTTGAGGCGATATATACGTACGGAATTGAAAATAGTTGCGCAAGTTCTACCGATTTCATTACATTTACTCGATCTTCGTTCATTAATGAATCTTCCCTACTATCGTCACAACAGTGAAGAATCATATCAATCTCATTGTCGTCATCTGTTTTTTCATATACATTCGTGATATGCAATAATGCATTTCTTCCGATCATCAGTAATCGTTCTTCTAACATTTTTCTTTGATATGGATCTTTCGGTTTTGACAAAATAGCTTTTACTTCAACCCCTTCACTTATCAACCGTTCACATAGTCCAAAACCAATATACGAGTGCACGCCAAATACAATAACTCGTTTAAGCATGATGTTCCCCCTTATAGACAGTTATTGTATCGTATGCTTCTTAACATAAAATTAGTCCCTACTACTAAGAATAGGGACTTTTCTCTCCTATAAAACTTTTTCATTTTCTTTATAAAACTTGATGATTGATTGGTTAACCCTGTAAGGATTGTCACCGAGATGATAAATAAGTTGGATCGGGCTTCCCATTTTTTTTCTTAATTCTTCATACTTTTTACTATGATCCTGTGAACGATATGTGCTATTATTCATTTTTTGCCAAATCCTTACTGGCTTCCTTGATGTGGAATTAGACATTGATGGAAGATTTAACGTATTAATTTTTTTCGCATCAATCCCATAAGCTAATGATATTTCTTTCAATAAACGTTTATAAAAAAACTTATTCTCTTTTTCCTTTATAAGATGGGTTTGAAGGTCAAGGCAAGGATTCATCATTGCGACAGAGCGAATCTTATCAGGTATCAATTCCATTAATTGTAAAGCAGTAAGTCCCCCCATGCCATCAGTCAACAGGTGAACACGTTGATTAAGAATTTCCTTTTTCATAATTAGATGATATAGCTGCTTTGCCATTGTAACTGCACGAGGACTGCCCCAATTACTTCCGAATAAATTTGAATGAAACAGCGTGTAGCCTTGATTCATTAATTCTGAAATAAGTTGGTTTCGTCCATAATGCTGATGCCAAAAACTTGAATTTTCTTCTACAAAATCCGAGCGATCACCTAATATTAATATTCCAAACCCATTAGGTTTTTTAGGTAAATGAACGACATTCCATTCTGTTTCAATCTGAAAAAAGCGCTCCGTAATACACATCACTTGCCCACCACCTTTCTTTTGTTGACTTATATCTTCTATATAATGTATGAATTCTCTATTAAAATGGATAGGGAACTGTCACAGTTGTTCAAAATATAGACGTTCAACTTGATAAGAAAAGCGCATGCGCCTCGATCAGCCCCGACATGCATAAGACAGGCCATAATAGAAGGCGCTTTTTGCCTTCAATTATGGAACAGCTTATGACTCGAGGGGCTAGGCGCTGGAGCTAGACACCGAAACTAAGTACAAAACCTTAAACTTTCTTATCCTTTAGGAAACATTGATTTTATTTTAATTACAATTATGCATGATCCCTTTCATTCATTCAGATTCTAGCAGAAAAAAGGAACTTAAATTCTGCATCTCTGCTACAATGATTTAAGAACAATGGCTGCCATTGCAAGCCAGTTATTTATTCATACCCAACAGTGGATGAAAAAGCACCATCTCTGCTTTAAAGTCTCACTTTATTATTGAAATTACATGTGTTAATATATAATTAGAATTCGTCTGGAAAATGAGGTGAATGCTTTGCGTTTCTTTTGGACATTTTTTTGGGGTTTTTTATTAATACATATGGCATCATATGTTATTAATTCAATGACTGGCGGTCATTATGACTTTGGGTCTGCATCAATTTTAGCAGTGATTGCAATCGTTGTCATATTATTTATAACAGCTGTGATCCCAAACGAACCTAATCCTAATCATGATCATCATTAAAAATTAAATGTATTAATAAGTCTTTTCGACTTACATTCAAAAAACCCTACATCAATTTGTAGGGTTTTTTGAATATAAACAGATTTCATTACAAAAATGAGTAGCAAGCTTCTGCTTTCTAATTACGGTTTTCGTTTATATGTCCAATGACGTTCATCGTTTGCGGTTTCAGGGAAGCGATCTCCAGCTTTCAGTCTGATTTGACCAGGATTTTTCACACCATCCCCATTTTCTCCTACTTCTACATAGATCCCGTTATTAGGTGCCTTTTGACCTGATCTAAAGCGATGTTGTTGGCCCATTTAATTCCCCTCCTCTCAATGTTTATCTGTAGTATTTCCATACAAGCCTCTTTCATGAATACACTTAGTGGAAAGTTATCAAGCAGAATTTGATGGTTAACATTACCTAGGAAGAACTAAAAGAATTGTCAATAAATGATTCTTCCTAAATTGTACTTTTCGGCTTAATTTCGTGTAATGATGCATTTTTTAAGACCAACAATAAAATGACCTGATACATGAAGTATCAGGTCTTAACTATTTATTAATTAGGCCGTTTTCGCAAACTTTGTTGCTATTTACTAAGTAGTGTGTTGTGGTTGATTGCAGCGAGAAGATGCTCGCTTTTTAGCGCGGCGGGCGGTGAGCATCCTCGGCGCAAACACTTGGTATGCGTCTCACATGTCACGTTGCTCCAATCAACCCTAAATAGTTTTCATTTTACAACAATGTCTTAGACAAGAGTCATTAATTATAAAAGTAATTCCTTCAAAATCGCCTTTTGAACATGCAAGCGATTTTCAGCTTGATCGAATACGGCAGAATGTTCGCCATCGATAATGGATGCAGTAACTTCCTCTTCGCGATGTGCTGGTAAACAATGAAGGAAACTGTAATCGTCTTTTGCATATTTAACTAACTCATCATTTACTTGGAATTCTTTAAAAGCAACTAAACGTTCCTGTTGTTCACTTTCTTGACCCATACTCGCCCATACATCAGTATAAACAATATCAGCATCTGTCACGGCTGCAATCGGATCATTCGTAACGATAATCGTTGCTCCAGTTTCCTTTGCAATCTCTTGTGCTTTCTCAACAACTGTTTGATTTGGTTCATATCCTTTTGGAGTAGCAATCGTAAAGTCCATACCGACTTTTGCAGCTCCGATCATAAGGGAATGTGCTACATTGTTCCCATCACCTAAATAAGTTGTTTTTACCCCAACAAACTTTCCTTTTAAACTGTAAATTGTTTTTAGATCAGCTAATGCTTGGCATGGATGAAACATATCTGTTAGTCCGTTTATAACTGGTATGCTTGCATTATTCGCTAATTCTTCTATTTTATCATGGCCAAAAGTACGAATCATAATAGCATCAACATATCTAGACATAGACTTTGCTGTATCAGAAACTGGTTCTCCACGTCCTAATTGTAATTCTTGAGTATTTAAATTTAGTGCATGGCCTCCTAATTGGAGCATACCTGCTTCAAAGGATACACGAGTTCTTGTTGATGATTTTTCAAAAATCATTGCTAATGTTTTACCTTGCAACACATTTTGAATTGGATTTTCTTCAAGCTTAAATGCTTCCTCAATTAAGTTAAGGATTTCTTCTTTGCTGTAATCAAGTAATGTTAAAAAATCTCTTTTTGTTGTCGTTTTCTTCACTTTTAGTCCCACGTTATTCATGGTGTGATCACTTCCTTATTAATTAACTTTTGAATTGCTATTACATCTTCGTCTGAAGCATTGATCGATTCTAAACATGCATAAAAAGTATTAAGGTTTGTAAATAAAACCATACCTTTTTCTATTGCTGTTTGGCGATCAAGTTTTGCCTCTTCAAGAAGTGATACAAAAATTACTTTATCTCCTTCAACCCAAGAAGAAAAATCACTTATACTTACTTGAAGTCCTACTTGCTTAGCTGCTTCAATTGCCTTTGTATTTTCATGATCAAAATAAACACTTGATACATTTTGTAAATCTTTTTGAAAAATCTTTTTGTATACACTTTGAAGATTATGTCCTATACACATACCTTCACCAGTTGCTTTCATTTCCGGTCCTAATGTAATATCGACATCTGGATGAGCATGGCTAGAGAATATTGGATATTTTACAGCTACCCAATCCTTTATTTCAGCTTGTTGAATTGAAAGCTCACTTAACGTTTTTCCACATAGTAAGTAGGTTGCATGTTTAATAACTGGTATTCCTGTTACTTTACTAATAATTGGGGCTGTTCTACTTGCGCGTGGATTTACTTCAAGAACAATGATTTTATCTCCATTTATTAAAAATTGAATGTTCATGATTCCACGATAATTCAGTTTTTTCACGAGAGCATTGGCATATTCTTCGATCACAAGTTTATGTTTTTCGGATATGCTTTGTGCTGGAAGTATCGCTAAACTATCTCCAGAATGAACACCGGCTGGTTCAACATGTTCAATATAAATTGGTATAAATGCATTTTTCCCGTCTGCGATCAGATCAATCTCACCTTCAAGACCTTGTACGAACTGATCAATTAATATTGGGTAAATCATCGTCGTATTTTCAGAAAGTAATGCTGTTAACGTTTCTTCATTATGAACAACAACCATCCCTTTACCGCCGATAACATAAGATGGTCTTAACAGGATCGGATAGCCGATTTCGTTGGCACCTTTTCTTGCTTCTTCTGCATTGTTTGCAGTTAAGCCGGCAGCATGTGGAATCGAAAGTTCGTCAAGTAATTGATAAAATTTGTCGCGATCCTCTAATGCATCTAGAGTCTCAGTATTTGTTCCTAATAATGGTACACCTGCAGCTTCTAATTGCTCCGCAAGATTAATGGCTGTTTGACCACCGTATTGAACGATAACTGAATTAATTTTTTCTGAGTCAACGATATTAAGGACATGTTCGAGTGTGATAGGTTCAAAATAAAGTCGATCAGCTGTTTCAAAATCTGTACTTACTGTTTCAGGATTATTGTTAATCATGATCGCTTCGTATCCTAATTGCTTTAGTGCCTTTATTCCGTGAACAGCACTATAATCAAATTCAATCCCTTGACCGATTCGAATCGGACCTGAACCAATGATTAAGATTTTTTTCTTATCAGATAATGTTGGTTGTTCGTTTTCACCGAAATAAGTTGAATAAAAATAATTAGTCCTTGCTTCAAATTCTGCTGCACATGTATCAACATATTTATAGGAAGCTGTAATTCCATTTTCAAGACGAAGCTTTCTAATATCAGCTTCAGGTGCATCGATTAATGCAGCGATCGTTCTGTCTGAGAATCCTTTTTCCTTCACTTTTGCAAGCAATTCACCATTTAATGTGGAAATGGATTGTTTTTTCACTTGTTGCTCAAGGTCGACAATTTGTTTAAAGCATGATAAGAAGTAAAGATCCATTTCTGTCAATCGATGGATTTCTTCAATTGCCATTCCTCGTCTAATCAGCTCCATAACTGCAAAGAAGCGGCGGTCATCTGTTGTTTTCATTAATTCGATTACAGCATCTGACGGTATTTCCTCGAGCTCTGGTAAATGTGTTCCGATATTATCTAATTCTAATGAATCACAAGCTTTTTGAAGAGCTGCCTCTAGATTTCGTTCGATCGCCATAACCTCACCGGTAGCTTTCATCTTGGTACCGAGCTTGCGATCTGCTTTATTAAATTTATCGAACGGCCATCTAGGAAACTTTACGACAACATAATCTAGTGCTGGCTCAAAACTAGCATACGTACTCATTGTTAAAGGATTTTTTAATTCATCTAATGTATACCCAACTGCAAGCTTTGCTGCAATTTTTGCAATTGGATACCCTGTAGCCTTTGATGCTAGAGCAGATGATCTGCTGACCCGTGGATTTACTTCAATGACATAATATTGCTTGCTTTTTGGATCTAAAGCTAATTGAATGTTACATCCACCGACCACACCAAGAGCTGAAACGATTTTTACAGCAGCTGTTCGAAGCATATGATAATCTTGATCTGTCAAGGTTTGAGATGGAGCGACAACGATTGAATCACCTGTGTGAACACCAACTGGATCAATGTTTTCCATATTACATACAGAAATACAAGTACCCTTATGATCACGAATCATCTCATATTCAACTTCCTTGAAGCCAGCGATGCTTTTTTCAATTAAGCATTGTGTGATAGGGCTTGCCTGTAAGCCACTTTTCACAAGCTTTTGAAACTCTACAGCATTTTCTGCAATTCCTCCGCCTTTTCCACCAAGTGTGTATGCTGGACGGATGATAATAGGAAAACCGATCTTTTTTGAAAACTCAACAGCTTCTTCTAAAGTTGTTACAATGGAGCTTTCAGGGATTGGTTCATTTAAATCGTACATTAATTGGCGAAACTCGTTACGGTCCTCACCTTTTTGGATGGATGCAATCGATGTACCGAGCAGTTGTACACCATATTTTTCTAATACACCTGCATGGTGGAGTTCCATCGCTAGATTTAGACCTGTTTGGCCGCCTAATGAAGCAAGTAAACCATCAGGTTTTTCTTTTTCAATGATTTTCGTTACACTTTCAACTGTTAACGGTTCAAAGTAAAGGACATCCGAAAATTCTTCGTCTGTCATAATAGTAGCAGGGTTGTTATTCACTAAAACAACCTTATAGCCCTCTTCTTTCAAAGCTAAACAGCCTTGTGTACCCGCATAATCAAATTCTGCAGCTTGACCGATGATTATCGGTCCAGATCCAATTACTAAGATTTTTTTGATTGAATGATTTTTAGGCATAAAGTATTTCTCCTTTTGCTGCGGCGACAAGATCTAAAAATTCATCAAATATCCATTCACTATCAGAAGGTCCTGGATGCGCCTCTGGGTGAAATTGTGCTGTTAAAATTGGTAATGTTGCATGTGATAATCCTTCAATTGAATCATCATTTATATGATAAAATCGTGTGTTTAAATCCGTTTTCTTTAAGCTTTCATCAATAACTACATAGCTGTGATTTTGTGATGTCATAAATACTTTCTTCTGTTTTAGATCATAAACAGGCTGATTAGCCCCTCTATGTCCGAATAAAAGCTTCTTCGTTTTTGCTCCAAATGATAAGGCAATTAGCTGATGCCCCAAACAAATTCCCAGGGTTGGATAGGATGAAACGATTTCCTTTATTTGTGAAAAATAGCTTTCAAGCTTCTCTGGATCCCCCGGACCATTTGATAGTAAAACACCATCAGGTTTGAGTTCGGAAACTTTGTTCATCATTTTCAATGGGACGGTCGTAACTTTGCAGCCTCGCTTAACTAGGGATGTAAGAATTGATTTTTTATAACCGAAATCGATAAGTGCAATGTGCTTATCCCCGTCTCCATACGTTTGCATGGATGTTGAAGTAACTTCAAACACTCCATCTTCAAATATCGCACTTGGTTGTTCTTCCTTTTGAAAGGTTTGAGAAATAGTTGCAGCCATTGAACCTTGGCTACGAATTTTTTTCACAACAGAACGTGTATCAATATGGTGAATGATTGGTATATTCCACTTTTGCAAATATTCTTTAAAGCTGTATTGTGCTTCATAATGAGAATATTGTGATGTACATTCATACACTACAACAGCTTTAACTTGTGGTTGTTTACTTTCATCATCACTAATATTGATACCGTAATTCCCGATTAGCGGGTAAGTAAACACAACAATTTGATTCTTATATGATGGATCTGTTAACACTTCCTGATATCCAGTCATTCCTGTAAAAAATACAATTTCTCCGTTAATATCTTGAGGTGATCCATGCTCAAGTTCACCGGTATACACTGAACCATCCTCTAAATGGAGATATCCTTTCATCTGTTCACACCTCGTTTGTCTTAAGTGATAACTGTTAGGGATCTACACTTCCTGCCAGTCATTGTTCATCATTGGATAAATATTAATCATTTGGTATTTTTATTCAAAGTACTGTAAAAAAAATAGGTCTTTATTTTATGCTGTTTTTGGAAACTTGTTAGTCGTGCGGTGTGGTTGATTGCAGCGAGCGGATGCACGATGACCACGGGGCGGGCAGTGAGCCTCCTCGGCGTAAACGCCTGTATGAGACTCACCTGTCCTGCTGCTCCCGCAGGAGTCTCGCAATCCGCTCCAATCAACTTTTAAATAGTTCTCGTATTAAAAGCAACAATCTCTTAGAAAAGAGCCTTATTTAATGAGCAATAATAGATTGCTTATTTTCAGCAAATGTTTGGTTCATGATCTCAACTGCTTCATCTATCTCTTTCGTTGAAACAGTTAAAGGTGGAAGTAGCCGAATGACATTGGGTCCTGCTGATAAAACAAGTAGGTTATTTTCTCTTAATTGATCGATCATTTCACTTACTTGTTCATTACATTCTATACCAATTAGCAAACCTTTTCCACGAATATTTTTAATTTTCGGATGATTACCAATTATATTATATAATTTTTCAATTAGGTAATTACTTTTTTCTTCAACTTCATTTAAAAACTCATTATTTAGGATTTTTGTCATTGTTGCTTTCGCTGCTGCCATGGCAATAGGATTACCACCGAAAGTTGAGCCATGGCTGCCTGCTTGAAAGGTTGAAATCAATGACGATTTACCAATCATCGCACCAACTGGAATTCCATTTCCTAACCCTTTTGCCGATGTAATAATATCTGGTGAAATCCCATAATGTTGATATGCAAATGGTTTTCCCGTTCGCCCAATACCTGTTTGAACTTCATCAATAATTAATAATGCACCAATTCGTTTACATGTTTCAGTTACTTTTTGAATAAATTCTTGTTGAGCTGGTATAACTCCGCCCTCACCTTGGACAACTTCAAGCATAATGGCTGCAACGTCTGTTCCAAGATGATCTAATGCTTCTGTATCGTTATAAGGTAAATAAGTGAATGTTTCAAGCAGCGGACCAAAGCCTTGCTGAATTTTCTCCTGCCCGGTTGCAGACATTGTTGCAAAAGTTCTTCCATGAAAGGATTGAAGAAATGTCACAATATTTGTCTTCCCTGTATGCTTTCTGGCAAGTTTAATCGCTGCTTCGTTTGCTTCTGCACCACTATTACAAAAGAAAACGGCATCTCCATCACTATGTTCAATTAGAAGCTTTGCGACTTCTTCCTGGATTGGCTGATGAAAAAGATTTGACATATGCCAGTACTTTGATAATTGCTCTTGAACGGCAGCCATCACATCGTCATTTGCATGACCTAAGTTACAAACCGCAATCCCTGAGACAAAATCCAAATACTTCTTATCATGTATATCGGTTACCCACGAGCCCTTAGCTTCCTTAACGGTAATATTCCATCTTGCATAAGTAGGAAATAAATAACTCACGATGAGATGACCTCCATTTTTTCAACAATTTTAGTCCCTTTAAAACGATCATTTTCTACAAATGCGCTTTGCCCGCTTACAATCATGACTTCCTGACATATGTCAGAAAGTGTTGCAATGGCAGATTGTACTTTTGGAATCATCCCACCTGTAATAACTTCACTCTCAATAAGTGCTTCAATTTCAGTTGGCGTTATGTTTTCGATTAATTGTTTCTTTTCATCAAGAATTCCTGGAACATCTGTTACAAAAAGGAACTTTTCAGCCCCTATTGCATGCGCAATTGCCGCAGCCGCTAAATCTGCATTCACATTTAATGTTTCATGAGTCTCAGTACGAGCCAATGGTGCAATCACAGGTATATACCCATTTTCCATTAGCAATGAAACCACTTTTTCATTAACTTTTGTTACTTTACCAACTAATCCTAATTTTTCTTTATCTAAAAAAGCAGCTTGTAATAGTTCTCCGTCACTACCAGATAATCCAATTGATTTGAGTCCTTTTTGCTGTAAAAGATTTGTTAGATGCTTATTAATCTTTCCAGCTAGTACCATTTCAGCAATTTCTAAAACTTTCTCTGATGTTTTACGCTGACCGTTGACGAACTCTGTTTCAATCTTTAATGCATTTAACATATTTGTGATATCAGGGCCGCCGCCGTGAACAATCACGACCTTCCAGTTACCATCAATCAAATCTTTTAAACTTTGAAAAAATGATTCTGACAATTGATGAACTGTGCTTCCGCCACATTTTAGGACAACTGTTTTTGACATTTCGATCTCTCTCCTTATGTTCGATAACTCGCGTTAATTTTCACATAATCATAAGTTAAATCGCAGCCCCATGCCTTACCAGCTGCCTCTCCAACACCTAAGTTAACTGATATCTTTATTTGATCGTTTTCTAAATATGCTTTTGCTGTTTCCTCTGAAAAAGCTTGTGGACGATTATCTGTGAATAGGCAAATATCCTCAAGATAGATATCAATCTTTTCTAAATTTACCGAAGCATCACTATATCCGATTGCCCCAATGATTCTTCCCCAGTTTGCATCAGCACCATAAACGGCTGTTTTCACCAAGCTTGAACCAACGATTTGCTTTGCAACAGCATTTGCTTCTTGTTTTGTTTTTGCACCTGTTACTTCAACTTCTATAAGCTTTGTTGCTCCTTCACCATCTTTAGCGATTTGTTTCGCAAGCTCTTCACTGACCATTTGGAAAGCTGCTTTAAACTCATTCCATTGTGGATGTTTATTAGTTAATGGCTCGTTACCTGCTTGACCATTTGCCATAACAAGAACCATATCATTCGTTGATGTGTCCCCATCTACCGTGATCTGATTAAATGACTTATCTGTGATTTCCTTTAATACTTCTTGAAGCGAGCCTGAATCAATATTTGCGTCTGTCGTAACAAATCCCAGCATTGTCGCCATATTTGGATGAATCATTCCAGATCCTTTTGCCGCTCCGCCAATCGTTACGATCTTTCCATCAATCTCAACTTCATAGCATGATGTTTTCATAACTAAATCAGTTGTTAAAATGGCTTGTTGAAAGTTTACTGCTGCGTCTTTCGTTGCTTGAGGTTTTAACTCTGTAATTCCTTTATTAATTTTACTCATGTCTAAAAATTCACCAATGACTCCTGTTGAAGCAACTGCTACATAATGATTGTCAAGATTAAATTGATTTGCCGTTTTTTCTCTCATCTCGTATGCATCTTGCAGTCCTTGTTCACCAGTACATGAATTTGCATTTGCACTATTAACTACGATTGCTTGTAGAATTCCTTCTTTTGCAATACTTTCCTGTGTTACTTTTAATGGTGCTGCTTGAAAGTGACTTTGTGTATAAACAGCCGCACAATTTGCTGGGACTTCACTATAAATAATTCCTAAATCATTTTTAGAATATCGTAAACCCGCATGTACCCCATCTGCAGAAAATCCCTTTGGTGTAATAATCGACCCATCATCAATTTTTGTAATCTTTGAGATTTCTATTGTTTGTAACACAGTTTTTTCCTCCTAAGTTAAGTAGTTTTTATGGATAAATAGGTGCAAAATACAATCCTGTTGTTTCTTCGAATCCGTTCATAATATTAAAATTTTGTACCGCTTGCCCTGCAGCACCTTTCATTAAATTGTCTATGACCGATACAATTGTCACTCTATTTGTTCGCTCATCTACTTTTAAGCCAATATCACAGAAGTTTGATCCGTATACTTCCTTTGTAGATGGAAATTCATTCTTATTGCGAATTCGCACAAAAGGTGAATGTTCATAGAAGCTTTTATATACATCTAGTAAAGCTTCGGTAGAATATGAATCTGTTAAACTTGCATATATAGTAGCCATGATTCCACGTGTCATTGGCATTAAGTGTGTATGAAATGAAATACATGTTACCGCATTGTTTAAAACATGCAGCGCTTGTTCAACTTCTGGTATATGTTGGTGTTCATGTACTTTGTATATTTTTACGTTTTCATTGATTTCTGAATAGTGTGTTGCCTGTGAGGCATTTCTACCTGCACCAGATACACCTGTTTTTGCATCAACAATAATTGACTGCTCATTTACAAGCTTTTGCTTTACAACTGGAGCCAATCCCAAGATCGTTGCCGTTGGAAAGCATCCCGGATTTGCAAGCAGTTTAGCTTTTTCAATCTCAGCTTTATTTAATTCTGAAAGACCATATACAGCTTTTTCAAGTACCGATTCATCTACACAAGGTCGTTTATACCAAGCTTCATATTCGCTTTTCTTCTTCAACCTTAAGTCACCTGATAAATCAATGATCTTAACGTTTGATTCGATAAATTGAGGTGATAGGTTCCTTGATACACCTGGAGGAGTCGCAAGAAATAATACATCCACATTATTTTTCATTTCTTCTACATCGATATTTTTCAGCTTATGATCACTTAATTCATTTAAATGTGGAAACGAATTGATATATGGAACATCCACTTCTGAAGATGAATATAATATACATTCATCAACATGAGGATGTTTTGATAATATGCGATATAACTCGACCCCACCATAACCAGTTGCACCAACAATTCCGACTTTCACCAAATCACCTTCTCTTTAAATAGTTCGTTTTCCTAAATTATTTCTCCATTATAAGTATGTATAAAAATAAAATCAAGTGTATAAATAATATTTTTTCTTTTTTCTAAAAACTCCTTTCATGATAAGAACTTTATACTCTCAAAAGCTAAGTGGAAGAATCATAGATATACAACGGATTGCATATAAGATTCAAAAGCTGATTATCAACGAATTCTCCCTACTCATTAATGCTTTTAGTTTCCATTTCTACATATATGAGCAATTTCCTTTTTTAAGTTAAAAAAATTTTTCTTTTTGACAAATTTTTTTTCGTTCGAAAGATTTTTAATCCTCTTGGTTTTTTTGTATGAATGTTTGTTGGAGTTCGGATTTGATCCAAATGCGGGTCTTTATGGAGGAGTTTTTGATTTCCTTTTTACTTACTGAATTACTTTATTCTACACTTTTTTGGTTTAAAGACAGTTTCATTGGCATAAAAAATCTCTAATCTATACGAAAAAAACCATCAATGAAGGATATCTCATTGATGGCCTCAGGTCTTTAGCGAATTCCTAATGCAATTTTGGCAATTCTAGACATTTTGTCCTTTGTCCATGGTGGACTCCAAACAATATTAACTTCTACTTCCTTTACCTCTGGAATATCGTTAAGAACGGTTTTTACTTGATCAACGATTGTACCTGCTAACGGGCACCCCATTGATGTTAATGTCATTGTAATCGTTGTTAGTCCCTGCTCATCCATGTCTACATCATAAACAAGACCAAGATTTACAATATCAACCCCTAATTCAGGGTCTATTACCGTTTCAAGTGCACCATAAATATTTTCTTTTAATAATTCATCCATCTGATAAATCTCTCCTTCCAATCTTCTTCCAATTATTCTATTTTTAACAGTTGATTAGTAAACTTGTGATATGACATGATACATACCTTATTTTATTTTTTATAAGGCTGATATCTCATACTTTGTTGCTAGTTACCAAGTCGTGCGGTGTGGTTGATTGCAGCGGGAGGATGCTCGCATTTTAGCGGGGCGAGCGGTGAGCCTTCTCGGCGTAAACGCCTGCATGAGTCTCGCTATCTACTCCAATCAACCTAAATAGTTTTCGTTTAAATTCAACAATCGCTTAGAAAAGAGCCTTTTATAAATATCGTTCAAACCAATCAGTCAACGCCAATACACCTTCATGTGAAACTTTATGGCCTGCTATTGGATCTGCAATAAACCTTATTTTTTCAGGTTCCTTTTCATACATTGGTCTAATCTCTTTATAAAATTGATACGTAGGAGCAAATGGAACGGTCTTATCACATTCACCATGCCAAAACAAAAGCGGTCTGTTTTGTAATTTGTCTTTATGTAAGCTTAAATCGAATGGTTCTAATAGGGAAAGCTGCTCAGCAATTTCATCATTTGAAAGCGGAAGGTCTACCCCCTTTTCCTTTAAGAAAGATAACTGACCTTTTAAAAGGGTTGTGTAGCATGGACTTCCCATTAGACTAACAGCAGCTTTTATCCAATCATACTGTGTTAATGCACCTAATGTGGAAATCCCCCCCATTGAAGTTCCTGCTAAGCCAATCCTTTCGGCATCAATGAGATGGTTATGTTCAAAATGCTCTTTTATTGTATTAATTTCTTTAATTTCATTTAGGACAATTTTCCAAAAGCGAAAGCTTAATTCCATTGAATCGTATTGCCGGCTTCTTTCACCATGATACAGTGCTTCTGGTAACACAACTCTTATTCCCTTTTCTGCAAGATAATACGCATAATGTAAATTATTTTCCTTTACACTTTCAAAGCCATGGATAAAAATAACAAAAGGTATTTTTTTATCCTTTTCGGAATGATTGACTATATGTAATAGAGGAATATTTGCAATAGTTATTTTTTCAACAATTACCAAATTAAATGGCCTCCTAATTTATTTTGCCTCAAATTAATAGTAACATGTAGACACTAAACTTGGAAAAAAGATACACTGATAAAAGAACATAATCTTCACTTACTATACTAAATCATATGATGAAAAGGAGACTTTATGGAAACGAACCCTTTCTTAATTGCTCTGGACTTAGATGGAACGCTTTTAAAAGATGATAAAACCATTTCAGACTATTCAAAAGAAATTATTGCAAAAGCAAAAGCGGCCGGACATATCGTTTGTATTGCGACAGGAAGACCATTTCGATCGAGCTCCATGTATTATGATGAATTACAGCTTACGACTCCTATTGTTAACTTTAATGGAGCATATGTCCACCATCCGAAAAATGATCAATGGGGAACATACCATACAACATTGGATTTAAAGGTTGTCAAAGAAATTATTGAGGTTGCCGAAAAGCATAACATACATAATATGTTAGCGGAAATCATTGATGATGTGTATTTCCATTATCATGATGAAAAGCTATTAGATGTGTTTAGCATGGGAAATCCTGAAGTAAAAATCGGTGATTTACGAAAAAATTTAGGTAATGATGTCACAAGTATCCTCATTCACGCTGCTGAGGAAGATGTTGAAAAAATTAGAACCTATTTAACAGAAGTACATGCAGAAGTTGTTGATCACAGAAGATGGGCTGCACCTTGGCATGTCATTGAAATTATTAAATCAGGCATGAATAAAGCAATTGGCTTAGATCGAATTGCATCATATTATCACATTCCAGCTGAGCGGGTTATCGCTTTTGGAGACGAGGATAATGACATCGAAATGCTAGCATATGCCGGACATGGTGTTGCAATGGGTAATGCAATTGATAAAGTGAAAGCTGTTGCAAATAAAAAAACACGAACAAATGAAGAAGATGGAGTTGCTCATTATTTAAAAGACGTATTGTCTCTCTAAAAAAACAAGCGTCTGCCATCATTTAACAACACCTATTATGCACATGTCGACATAAAACGGAACTTGAAGCAGATGAAAAGTTAGCAGCAAAGAAAGGAATTGCCATTTATATATTCCCCCTTTTCGCACACAATAAAACAGACGTTAACAAACGTCACCAAAATTAAGGGGGGCTTTTTTATGGGTAAAAGTAACAAATCTAAACGTTTTGTTCAACAAGGCAAAGATACAGTTACTAAGCACGATGAGAGGTTCCCTTACCGATCAACATTATCAGAATCAGAAGACCGCAAAGCGAAGCAAGCATTCGAAACCTCAATTGGAGGGTTTTAAATGGGTAACCAATTGTTTCAACAAGCGAGAGAATCTGTTGCCTATGCACACTCTGTTGCAACAGGTAATGTGCAAGGTGATAAGTATGAAGCTATTATAAAAGCCAAAAATGCCTTATCATCAGCTTTTGTCAATTCGACTGAAGCTGAACGAGAGCAATTACGTGAGTTTCAACAAGTAATCGAATCGATTTAGAATGTAGGATTGCTCAAAAAGGAGCTGACTTTATTAACGAGTCAGCTCCTTTAATTATTTTATTATTTCAATGGACTCTTTTTTAGTCAATTCCTTGTTGTTAGCGGGGATAATCGATATTTGAACCTTATATACACCAGGTGTAATCTCTTCGGTGGAGTAATCCCATATCTCTTCCCATTTGATACTTTCACCTTGTTTAATAATGGCATATTCTAATGCTTGGGTAAACATCTTTCCTTCAGAATAACGATACACTTCTTGATTGTTTTCATCAGTAATAATAATTTCATACTTTTGACTAGTAGGAAACTCAAGTTTTTTAATTTCATTTGAATGATTTGTTAATGTGATGGCAATTTTAGCCTGGCGATCGATTATATCAACATCTACCTGCATGTCCAGCTTGCCATTTTCATTTTCCACCTCTGCATTACCTGATTCTTCTTTGTTTGCTTCTTCTTTGTCAGTTTCTTCTATTACGTTTTGATTGACTGTTTCCTCAGTAGCTGGATTGTTGGAACATCCACATAAGATCATGAATATCAAGCCAAAAATCATGGTGTATCTAGTCATAAAAGCACCTCTTAGTCTTTTCTAAAGAAGCCGAAAATACCTGTTGTTTGAATGATGTTTGTAAATGCATTAGGATCTACTTCTTTAATAATTCTTTCTAAATCATACAATTCATATCGTGTTATGACAATGATCATCATATCTTTAGGTTCATTTGTAAAGCCGCCTTTTGCTGGAACAGTTGTAATACCGCGAACTAATTTCGAGTGGATGGCCTGTTTTAGTGCCTCCGCTTTTTTAGTGACAACCATAGCCGTTAGCTTGACATGTCTCGTATGGATGGTATCAATTACCCTTGTTGTAGCATATAGGGCAACGAGCGTATATAATGCTTTTTCCCATCCATTTAAAAGACCCGCAGTAAAAATAATGATAGCATTCAACAGAAAAATATAGCCGCCAATCGGCTTATCCTTCATTCTTGATAGAACCATTGCGATAATATCCAGGCCTCCCGTCGAAGCACCATATTTCAATGTAAAGCCAACACCGACGGCTAAAATGACTCCTCCAAAAACAGCATTAAGTAAAATATCATCTGAAAGAGATTGTAATGGGATAAAGCCTAAAAAAACGGTTGTTGCTACAACACTAAGAAAGCTGTATAATGTAAAAGTTTTTCCTACCTTTAACCATCCTAAAATAGCTACTGGAATATTTAATAGTAATAATAATATACCTGTAGAGATGGAAAAATCAGTATAATCGATAATGGCACTTGATAGCAATTGAGCTACTCCGGTGAAACCACTTGAATAAACATCTGCAGGAATGAGAAATAAATTCAAACTTACTGCATTTAATAAAGCACCTAAAAGTACTACAATAATCTTTTTCGTTTCAGATTTAACCATCAATCATCATACCTCCCTGCTTACTTACACTCATTACTGTTGTTTTTCCCAATTTTGCCGAAAATGAACACAAAGATTGTATTTTAACTACTTCATGATTAAACTAAAAAATAAAAGGACACTAAGAAAGCTCTTGATCTTTACATATTAAAAAATGAAATTAAATGAGGTGTTTTTTATGAAAGTACACATCATAGCTGATAGTGCTTGTGATTTGCCAATAGACTATTTTGGGGAACGTAATATTTCGTTTCTTCCACTAAGTGTCGAAATGAACGGGGAACAGTTAAAAGATCAAATAGATATAAAACCAAAGCAAATATATGATGCTATGCGAGAAGGCTCCACGATTAAAACATCACAAGCCTCACCACTTCAGTTTAAGGAAGTATTTACTGATCTTGCTAGCAAAGAAGTACCGAGCCTATATGTAGCTTTTTCTTCAGAGCTATCTGGAACATATCAAACGGCAATGATGATCCGAAACGAGGTCCTTGAAGAATATCCAAACTTCGAACTTACCATTGTCGACTCAAAATGTGCTTCACTTGGACATGGTCTTGCAGTTAAATACGCATCAGACTTATCTGAAAGCGGACGTCCATTGGGTGAAATTGAAGCTGCCGTTAAGGATTACTGCAAGAAAATGGAGCATATTTTTACAGTTGATAATTTAGAGTATTTGGCTCGCGGCGGAAGAATTAGCAAAACATCTGCTTTTGTCGGAGGACTGCTAAATATAAAACCATTGCTGCATGTTGAGGATGGAAAACTCATTCCTCTCGAAAAAATTCGCGGGCGCAAAAAAGTCTTTCGACGAATTATTGAGATTATGAAGGAACGTGGTGTTAACCTTCAAAACCAAACGATTGCTATCAGTCATGGTGATGATCAAGATGCTGCAAATGAAATGAAAGCTATGATCGAAGAAGCTTTTTCTCCAAAAGACATTTATATAAACTATGTAGGAGCAGTTGTCGGTGCTCATGCCGGACCTGGTACCCTTGCCATATTCTTTTTAAACGACACGATTTAAATACACATAGTCGCTATTTATTAGGGAAAGCTAGAGCTATAATCGTTTGAAAGGAGCTCTATCAATGCCTCATACTAGTGATAATGATAAAAAAGCAAAAGATAATAATGCGTTACGTCACGAAAAAAATATGATGCGTGAAAAAAATCGACAACAAGGTGCAAATCAATATTCTAAAAAAACCGATCATAAATAATCTGAAAAGAAAAACTGGGATTTAAATCTAAAGGGTTCAGATAATAGGTATTTCACAGTTAAAACTTAATATCACCTGGGATGATAATTCTTTCGTCATAAAACTAAAAATCGCCACAAACTGGCGATTTTTTGCTTTATTTATATAGGTGTTTTGTCTATCATCAGTTGGATGAAGACCTGTTTGGGCGTGCTTTTATCAAGAATGAACATTCAACGGCTTGATGAAGACCTTTTTGGCATTGCTTTTATCAAGATTGGGCCTTCATTGACTTGATGAAGACCTTTTTGAGCACTTTTATCGAGATTGGGTCTTCATCGGCTGAATGAAGACCATTTTGTGCATACTTTTATCGAATTTAGACCTTCATCGGCTGGATGAAGACCTTTTTGTGCATACTTTTATCGAATTTAGACCTTCATCGGCTGAATGAAGACCTTTTTGTGCATACTTTATCGAATTTGGGCCTTCATTGGCTGGATGAAGACCTTTTTGTGCATACTTTTATTGAATTTGGGCCTTCATCGGCTGAATGAAGACCTTTTTGTGCATACTTTATCGAATTTGGGCCTTCATCGGCTGGATGAAGAACTTTTTGTGCATACTTTTATCGAATTTGGGCCTTCATCGGCTGGTTGAAGACCTTTTTGTGCA
Source organism: Metabacillus sediminilitoris (assembly GCF_009720625.1). NCBI lineage: Bacteria > Bacillati > Bacillota > Bacilli > Caryophanales > Bacillaceae > Metabacillus > Metabacillus sediminilitoris. The sequence continues at coordinate 932,210 of NZ_CP046266.1, read as the reverse complement.
TACTTTTATCGAATTTGGGCCTTCATCGGCTGGTTGAAGACCTTTTTGTGCATACTTTTATCGAATTTGGGCCTTCATCGGCTGGTTGAAAACCTGTTTGAGCGTGCTTTTATCGAATTTGGACCTTCATCGAATTAATGATGACCTTTTCGGGCTTGAGATATACTTTTAGGTCGATCCTTTATGGACAACCAGGTATTTTCCTAAGTGAAACATATTACATTGTATAGTCAATAAAACTTTATCAAAAAAAAGACGAGCATCAATTCACTCATCTTTTCCTTAAAATGTATTTACTTCTTCCTATAATTTAAATCTTCCAAGAGTATTGTTTAAATCATCCGTTAATTCTCTTAAAGAAATGACCTTTTCAACATTTTTTTCAAAGGCAGCTAATTGTTCAGTTGTTGATGCGGATATTTCTTCATTTCCAGCTGCAGTTTCTTCAACTACTGCACTAATGTTTTCAACAGTGTTTAAAACTTGTTCACCAAATTGTTTGGATTGATTGACTCCAGTTGCTAGTAAGGTCATTCCCTTTATCATTTCTTCTACCTTTGTTCCAATGTTTTCGAACGCTTTTGTCGTTGTTTCCATGGAATCCTGTTGATTTTCAGCAATCAATACACCTTTACGTACAGAATCTGAAATGTGAGAGATCCGCTCTTTCATTTTGGCGACCATTTCAAAAATATGTTTCGTTGAAGATGTTGACTCTTCAGCAAGTTTGCGCACTTCATCCGCTACAACTGCAAAGCCTTTTCCTGCTTCACCTGCACGTGCCGCTTCTATCGCTGCATTTAATGCTAGTAAATTTGTCTGATCAGCGATTCTGCTAACTGTTTTCGCCATATTTTCTATTTCTCCAGCATATTCAGTAAACGCCTTTGTTGCTGAATCAATCGTTTGGCTTGTTTGCATATTTTCTAACATTAACGAATGTTGTCTATCCATTGCATTTTTTCCAGATGTGATGGCAGTAACAGCTTCCTCTCCAAATAATACAGATTGCTCTGATCGATTTACATTTTCTCTAAATTCCTTGTCCATGTGTTCAATCAATGAAACGGCATCTTGTAAATCACTTGAGATCGATTGTGTACCAATCGACATTTCGTTTGTAGAGATCGCTACTTGGTTGCTAATTTCTGTTAAGCCTTTATTTTCTGTTTCAAGATCTTTCGCAAATCCTTCTACATCCTTACTCACAGTATCAATTGCAGAGAGTAATGTTCTTAATTGCTCAACCATTTTCATGAAAGATGTATTCAATTGACCTAATTCATCTTTCGCTTGATAATGGATTTCTTCAACTACTAAATGACCAGTTGATATTTGTTCCGCATTGTGTGCTAACTTTTTCAATGGTCGTGTAATGGAATTTGTCATTAAAATGGCAATGAAAGTCGATAACACAATTAATATCAAACACCCAACAATGGAAGAAATGATAACAAATGAGAGTTGTTTTTTTAAGTTTTCCTGTAAGAGAATATATTGTTCATTTGCATACGCATTGACAAGATATAGGTCGTTCCCTATGCCATCAAGTCGAATTGACTGGCGCTTTACTTCAGCACTTGCCTTGCTTTCTAATGCTGAATTCGCTTGTAATTTCCACTGCTCATATTTCGTAACTAATTTATTAAAAACCGTTTTACTTTTAGGATTTGTGATCTTATTCTTTAATTCTCCTATTAATCTATCGCTTTTTTCTATGCTTGTCAGCACCTCTTGCTTTTGAGCATCAGAAGGTGTAATTGAAAAATTGTTTAAGCCTTGTTTTGTTGTTTGGAACTCGCCGGCAAGCTTTTCGATATTTAATAGAACCGGCACTTGGTCTTTGTTCGATGATTGGATCGAAAGCATATTAATAATGATAAATGCAACAATCAAGATAGCCAATACTAATACAGTAACAGAATTAATAAGTAGTTTTTTCTTTATTGTCATAATGCCCTCCTAGCTGCCACTCGATAGTTTTTCTTTCCAGTCTTCAATCATTTGCAATTGTTCTTGTGTGTATTCTTTTACTCTAAGTGGCGCTAAGTCGACTCCATTATCCTGTATACCTAGAATAACGTTGCCCTTAGGTACTTCACCATCTTTGACAAGCTGTTCTGCAAGTTGGTACAATGCCACATCAACATTCTTTAACATTGATGTAATAACTGCTTTTTCTGCATAATAATATTGATCGCTATCAACACCGATTGCAAAGACTTGATTCTTTTGCGCTTCTTTCAGCATACCGACACCTGTAAATCCAGCTGCTGCATATAAAACATCCACGTCATGACGAATCATATCCCTGGCAATTTTAGCTCCTAATTGATCATTTCCAAAATTACCAGCATAGGTAATCTCTATTGAAATATCTGGTTTGACTGCTTTTGCACCTTCAACAAAGCCCTCTTCAAACTTTTTAATTAGCGGAACTTCGTCTCCGCCAATAAATCCAAGCTTATTCGTTTTCGTTGATATTGCGGCAACCACACCTGCTAAATAGCTGCCTTGATCTTCTTTAAATGTAATAGACGTTATGTTATTAAGTTCTGAAACAGCGTCTATGAGAATAAATTGCTGTTTCGGAAATCGTTTTGCCACCTTTTCAAGGTCAGCCTGAACCATAAAACCTAGACCAACAACAATGTCATTGCCATCTTTCACTAAGTCTACTAACCCTTTTTCATATGTACCTGGTTCTTGAAGCTCGCGATAATCAAATACAATGCCTAATTCATCTCTTGCTTTTACAAGTCCATGAAAAGCTGAATCACTAAACGATTGATCTCCTAACCCTACATCTGAGAGCATAATACCTATTTTCACTTTTTCATCTACTTTACTTGCCACTTCTTGTTGTGAGCATCCAGTAATGACAAGGATCAAACAAAAAAATAATATCGATATTATTTTTTTACAATACATTTTAAAACCTCACTTTATATTTCTTTATACTTTCAATGTATTTATCGGCATGATTCTTTTCTATTTCATCATTATGTCAAAATAATTTTTTCAAAAGACTATTTTCGCATACTTTGTTGCTTTTCAATTACATTTACACGAATAACCTGGATTGATTTCCGCCCGCGGGTACTCGCATTCCGCGGGCGGTCTCAGGAGCCTCCTCAGTGCTTTTGCACTTCCAGGGTCTCCTAAGGCACACTTCTCCCGCAGGAGTCTCGCATATTTACAACAATCAACAGCTGTTCGTATTTTTTACTTACCAACAATCTTTACGAAAAGAGCCTCAAAATCATTTTCCAAGGAGACAAAAACCACATAAATATAGTTGTATCATCTACGAATGCCAGGCGAGACCTTGAGAGTTAAATCAGAAATATGTTTCTTAATAAAAAAACGGCCCTCACTTCTTAAGCAGAAATGAAAACCGTTTTGATTTATTTACTTATGAGTCAGACTGTTCATTAAAATACGTCCAGCCCTCTTTTTGATAAACTCTACCTTGCTTCATTAAATGACCAAGTGCTCGTTTAAATGCTGCTTTACTCAATTGAAATCGTTCTTTAATATCTTCTGCATCACTTTTATCGGAAAAAGGCATGGCACCGCCTCTTTCTTGCATGTAAGCATATATTCTTTCTGCATCAACGCTTAATGCCTCATGCTTACGTGGTAGTAGGGATACATTGACAGTACCATCTTCCTTTACATCAATTACACGTCCTGTCACTGTCTCCCCTAATCGCGGTTCAACCGTTCGCTGTGATGAATGAATAAAACCCTTATACCCTTCCTCTGTCAAAATAAAAGATCCGGCAACGATCATTCGGTACACAGTTCCTGTCACTTCTTTATTAAATACTGCTCGATCAGCATCTTTAAAGTATGGTTCAACAATTTCCTCTGTGGCCAGCCTTACAAAGAATCGGCCATTTTTCGATACTTTCAAAGTACAAAAAAGCTTGTCACCTGCTTCAGGCCATACTTCTCTTAAATATGGAAGATGATCTTTCGCAACAAGTGCATCCTTGCTTAACCCAATGTTAACAAATGCCCCCATGTCATCTACTACATCTACTACTTCGACCCAAGCATATGTATCCTCTGTTATAAGCGGTTTTTTCATGGTCGCATATAACCTGTCCTCAGCATCTAATACGAAAAAGACTTCAAGCTTCTCCCCTACCTCTATTTCACCAACGACTTCATTATTATGTAAAAGTACACGTTCATTTCCATCCGTTAAAAAATAGCCATAATCGACTTTTTCATCTATTGTTAATGTTGCAAAAGTTCCTGGCATCATAAAATTGTCATCTATCCTTTCTTCTACCATTCTTTAGTATGTTTCGTTCAAATAAATAGTGTTTAACTATAACATAGTTACCCTCTATTAGCGAATCGCTTAACAATCACGTTGTAAATAGTTGTGATCATTGTTTTATTTTACTATAATCTAACCATATTATATACGTAATGGAGGATGATTATGGCGAAAGATAGTTCATTTGATATCGTTTCAAAAATTGAATTTCCAGAAGTAACAAATGCAATCAGTATTGCCCTGAAAGAAATTGCAACACGTTATGACTTTAAAGGAAGTAAAAGCAATATTTCATTAGAAAAAGAAGAGCTTGTTTTAGTGTCTGATGATGAATATAAGCTTGACCAATTAAAAGACGTCTTACTTTCAAAATTAATTAAACGTAATGTACCAATAAAAAATATTTCGTACAAAAAGATTGAAAATGCTTCAGGCGGTACTGTTCGCCAAAGAGCCGAATTAGTTTCGGGCATTGATAAGGATAATGCGAAAAAAATCAACACGATCATTAAAAATAAAGGATTAAAAGTGAAAACACAAATTCAGGATGATCAAATCCGTGTAACAGGAAAAAGCAGAGATGACCTTCAGGCAGTAATCGCTGCAATTAGGGAAGCAGATTTACCAATAGATGTTCAGTTCATTAACTATCGATAAAGCAAACACGGAGTGCCTTGTTCAGCATGGCCATATATAAGAATCCCTGGACTTCGCTAAACGTCAAAGAACCCAAAGACAGTTTCTACAACACTATTGCAGAAACTGTCTTTTTTAAGATTGCCCTTAAAAAAACGAAAAATGAATGTAAATTTAACCAAAATATCATTTACCTATTGATATTTTTCAAAATATTAGATAAATTAGGTGTAATACATTTTTAGAAATGCGCAAGCGATTTGTTAAAGAACAATTTTAAAATACGTTAATTTCATATCTTATCAAGAGAAGCTGAGGGACTGGCCCAATGACGCTTCAGCAACCGGTCAATTTCGAGTGTAGGTTTGGTGTATTGAGTGTTTTAAACACTGCATCTTCCTCCTCCAAAGGCCAAGGTGCTAATTCCAGTCAAGCATAGTCGATGCTTGAAAGATAAGGAGAAGCTTAGAATCATTCAGCCTTCTTCAAAAGAAGGCTTTTTTATTTGAATGAATAGGAACGGGAACTGCTAACATTTTATGAAGTCGACAAGATTGGTTCATGGCATAAATTCAAGGAAGGCTTGCTCGTTCCACCCTTTAATTACACACATATTTACTCGATCGGAGGCTTTTTTTATGAGCTTTTTAGAAGACCTTAAAAGTAAGATATTAATTGGAGACGGTGCGATGGGAACAATGCTATATTCCCACGGTGTTGATCGTTGCTTTGAAGAATTAAATCTATCTAAACCTGATGATGTAATACACGTGCATGAGGCATATATTCAAGCTGGTGCAAATCTCATCCAAACAAATACTTATGGGGCAAATGATATAAAACTCTCTCGTTATGGGCTAGAGGATGAAATTAGACAAATTAACAAACAAGCTGTTGAAATCGCTAAACGTGCAGCTGCAGGATCAACATATGTTTTCGGAACGATCGGCGGTGTTCGAGCATTTAAGAAAAGTGCTCACACTCTTGAAGAAATAAAACGAAACTTTAGAGAACAGCTATTTGTCTTATTAAATGAAGATGTTGATGGATTATTGCTAGAAACCTATTATGATTTTGACGAACTGAAAACTGTCTTGCAAATAGCTCGTAAAGAAACGAATAAACCAATCATCACAAATGTTTCCCTTCATGAGCCAGGTGTATTACAAGACGGCACAACAGTAAAACAAGCCTTTTTAACACTTGAAGAACTTGGAGCAAATGTTATTGGTTTAAACTGCCGTTTAGGACCGTATCATATGCTTCAAGCTCTAGAGGAGGTACCGCTCCTAGAACATGCTTATCTCTCTGTATTTCCGAATAGCAGTCTGCCAGCATTAAATGAAGGACGACTCGAGTATGAATCAGATGAAGGATATTTTAAGGAGAGTGCTTTAAAGTTTAGAGAGCAAGGTGCTAGACTTATCGGCGGCTGCTGTGGAACAACGCCTAAACATATAAAAGCAATGGCTGAAGCAGTCTCACATTTAGCCCCAATTACAGATAAAAAAGTGAAAATTCCGAAAGAAATTCACATTCAATCGACGTCAGCAGACAAAGACACTCTTGCTCCGCTACAAGAGATTGTTAAGGAAAAACGCTCTGTCATTGTTGAGCTTGATCCGCCAAAAAAGCTTGGAATGAGTATATTTCTCGAAGGTGCACAGGCTCTGCATGATGCTGGTATTGATGCACTCACACTTGCTGATAACTCCCTTGCTTCACCACGTATTAGCAATTTAGCAGCAGGATTGCTTGCAAGGGAAAAAACGAATGCACGAACCTTAATTCATATTACATGTCGTGACCGAAACTTAATTGGCTTACAATCTCATTTAATGGGCTTACACACATTAGGCCTTTCAGATGTATTAGCGATTACTGGTGATCCATCTAAGATTGGAGATTTCCCTGGTGCTACATCTGTTTATGATGTATCATCCTTTGATTTAATCAGTTTAATCAAACAGTTTAATGAGGGTGTTTCCTATTCGGGTAAACCATTAGGTGCAAAAACAAATTTCTCAGTTGCCGCTGCGTTTAATCCAAATGTTCGCCATTTAGACAAGGCTGTTGTACGACTTGAGAAAAAAATTGCCTGTGGTGCTGATTATTTTATTTCACAACCGCTCTATTCAAATGAACAAATTGTTCATGTATATGAAGCAACTCGAAATCTAAAAGCACCGATTTATATCGGAATTATGCCACTAACATCAAGCCGTAATGCTGAATTTATTCATAATGAAATACCTGGTATTAAACTCTCTGATTCGATTAGAGAAAAAATGGCTGAAGCTGGTACTGACAAGGAAAAAGCTCGACAAGAAGGCCTTGCCATCGCCAAGGATTTGATCGATACTGCATTTGATCTATTTAACGGTATTTATCTCATTACCCCATTTTTACAGTATGACCTTACAGTGGAGCTTACAAATTACATCCATGAGAAGGAAAAACAACTGGCTGAAAGGAAGATCACACATGTGTAGCATCAAAGATGAACTAAAAAAACGAATTCTTGTTCTGGACGGAGCTATGGGAACAATGATTCAAGCTGCAGATCTCACACCTGAGGATTTTGGCGGTGAAGATTATGAAGGGTGTAATGAATATTTAACCTTAACTGCACCCGAAACAATTGAAGCCATTCATAAAGCATACCTAGAAGCAGGCTCAGATATTATTTCTACAAACACATTTGGTGCTACTGCGCTTGTATTAGATGAGTATGAGCTTGGTTCTCTTGCACTTGAACTGAATATTGAATCAGCAAAAATCGCTAAAAAAGCAGCCGAACACTTTTCAACTCCAGAAAAACCCAGATTTGTTGCCGGTGCTATGGGACCAACAACAAAAACATTATCTGTTACAGGTGGTACAACATTCGATACATTAGTCAGCAACTATGAAGAGCAAGCAAGAGGATTAATTCTTGGTGGTTCTGATTTACTTTTACTTGAAACAAGTCAAGATATGCTTAATGTAAAGGCTGGATTCATCGGCATCCAAAAGGCCTTCGAAAATACTGGTAAAGAATTGCCTTTGATGGTTTCAGGAACAATTGAGCCAATGGGAACTACCTTAGCTGGTCAAGACATTGAAGCATTTTATATTTCCTTAGAACATATGAAGCCAATATCAGTTGGGCTAAACTGTGCAACAGGTCCAGAATTTATGACAGATCATATTCGTACTTTATCAAGCTTAGCCAATACGGCTGTAAGCTGTTATCCAAATGCAGGATTACCTGATGAAGAAGGAAATTACCATGAATCACCTGAATCTCTTGCGAAAAAGCTCACAGGTTTCGCAGAACAAGGCTGGCTTAATTTTGTTGGTGGCTGCTGTGGTACAACACCAGAACATATTAAAGCAATTTCTCAAGCAGTCGCAAATATTACACCAAGAAGCATCGAAAATGTTTCGCACGGCCACACTGTTTCAGGTATTGATGCTCTGCTTTATGATGACGGTATGCGTCCCCTATTTGTCGGTGAACGTACGAATGTAATAGGTTCCCGTAAATTCAAACGGCTGATTGCTGAACAAAAATTTGAAGAAGCATCAGAAATTGCAAGAGCTCAAGTAAAAAATGGTGCACATGTTATCGATATTTGTTTAGCAGATCCGGACAGAGATGAACTCGAAGACATGGAGGCATTCATTCAGGAGCTCGTTAAAAAAGTGAAAGCACCACTTGTTATTGACTCTACTGATGAAAAAGTAATTGAACGTGCATTAAAATATTCTCAAGGAAAAGCAATCATCAATTCAATCAATCTTGAAGATGGTGAAGAACGGTTCGATGCCATCGTTCCCCTTGTGAAAAAATATGGCGGCGCATTGGTCGTAGGGACAATTGATGAAATAGGTATGGCTCTAACAGCTGAAAAGAAACTTGAGGTTGCAATCCGTTCACATGATCTGCTCGTCAAAAAACACGGACTGAAATCAAGTGATTTAATTTTCGACCCACTCGTCTTCCCTGTTGGAACTGGTGATGAACAGTATATAGGATCTGCAAATGAAACAGTTCGCGGTATTCAATTGATTAAAGAACATTTGCCAGAATGTTTAACAATCCTTGGTGTAAGTAATGTTTCATTCGGTCTTCCACCGGTTGGGCGCGAGGTATTGAATGCTGTTTACTTATACCACTGTACACAGGCCGGACTGGACTACGCTATCGTTAATACTGAAAAATTAGAACGGTTTGCATCCATTCCAAAAGAAGAAATTGAATTAGCAGAAGATTTATTATTTAAAACGACAGATGCATCATTAGCAAAATTCACAGAATTCTACCGCGGTAAGAAAAAGGTTGATAAAAAACCTGTTCAATCACTTCCGTTAGAGGAACGATTAGCACAATACATTATCGATGGAACAAAGGAAGGACTTATTCCTGATCTGGAATTAGCACTTAAAAAGTTCCCTGATCCCCTTTCCATTATTAACGGGCCGCTTATGGCTGGAATGGCTGAGGTTGGTGTGTTATTCAATGACAATCAGTTAATTGTTGCTGAAGTTTTACAAAGTGCCGAAGTGATGAAAGCATCTGTATCATTTTTAGAACAATTTATGGACAAAAAAGATGATAGCGGAAAAGGAAAAATTTTATTAGCAACCGTTAAAGGTGATGTTCATGATATCGGGAAAAACCTTGTCGATATTATCTTAAGCAACAATGGCTATAAAGTAATTGACCTGGGAATTAAGGTAACACCGCAAACACTCATCCAAGCTGTAAAAGCTGAAAACCCTGATATCATCGGACTATCAGGTTTATTAGTAAAATCAGCACAGCAAATGGTTATTACGGCACAAGATTTACATGAAGCAAAATGTAATATCCCAATTTTAGTAGGCGGAGCTGCCCTTTCAAGGAAATTCACGAGAATGAAGATTGCTCCACAATATGATGGTCCTGTAGTATATGCGAAAGATGCGATGGATGGATTATCTTTAGCAAATCAATTGCGGACATCACCAGAGTTATTTGCCGAAAAAGAAGCAGCAGCTACTGAAGAAAGGAAACCAAAAAGCAGTACTTCACAGGCCGTTGTTGAATTATTAGAAAAACGAGGAAACTTAAGTGAAGCACCTATTTTCTCACCTGTTGATACAAAGCGTCACATTTTAAAAGATATTGATTTGCCACAAATCATTCCTTATGTGAATTTGCAAATGTTAATTGGACATCACCTTGGATTAAAAGGAAAAGTTAAGGAATTGTTGAAAAAGAAAGATCCTAAAGCAACAGAATTATTTGAATTAATTCAGGTGCTGCTTAAAGATGGCGCAACGAATCAATGGTTTAAACCAGCTGCTGCCTATCAATTCTTCCCTTCCTACAGTGAAGGAAATAAGCTGCATATTTTAGATCCAAATAACACAAATTCAATTTTGGAAACTTTCGATTTCCCAAGACAGGAAAAACTGCCATATCGCTGTATTTCTGACTATGTTCGTCCTAAGCAAGAGGATGGCTTTGATTATGTAGCGATGTTTGCTGTTACAGCAGGAAGTCAAATCCGCGAGCTTGCACAAGGATTTAAAGAACAAGGCGACTATTTGAAAAGCCATGCTGTTCAAGCCCTTGCATTAGAGCTTGCTGAAGGACTAGCTGAACGGACCCACCAACTGATTCGAGACCGTTGGGGCTTCCCGGATGCACCAGACTTCACAATGGATCAACGCTTCTCAGCAAAATACCAAGGACAGCGTTTTTCATTCGGCTATCCAGCCTGTCCAGATCTAGAGGATCAAGCAAAATTATTCAATCTCTTAAAACCTGAAGATATTGGAATCAAGCTGACTGAAGGGTTTATGATGGAGCCTGAAGCATCTGTAACAGCCATTGTCGTTTCCCATCCGGAAGCAAAATATTTTAATGTTATGTAAAACTTTTTAAAGCTCTGAAACTTCCTGTTTCAGGGCTTTTTGTTTAGGAATCCTCTCAATTCATTCATCTCCTACAATTATTGGCGTACATCACAGCAATTCTCATCTTACGTTTAATCATACCTTCATTCGGGAATAACAAAAACACATCATTACACTTAAAAATAGGAGGTTTTTTTACATTGTCTACAAAGCAAAATCAACCAAAACAAACATTGCCGCCGCAACATCAAGATGTACAGCCAGGTCATGAAGATATGATGAATCCTGCACCAAAATTTGATGACTCTTCCTATAAAGGTAGTGGAAAATTAAAAGATAAAATTGCCATTATCACTGGAGGTGATAGTGGAATTGGTCGAGCTGTGGCCCTCTTTTTTGCAAAAGAAGGTGCAAATGTGGTGATCTCATACTTAGATGAACAAAAAGATGCTGCTGATACGAAAGAACTTGTTGAAGAACAAGGTCAAAAATGTTTACTTATCTCTGGAGATATTGGCGATGAATCTACCTGCCAAAACATTGTTTCAGAGACTATCAACACATTTGGAAAAATCGATATTTTAGTCAACAATGCAGCTGAACAACATCCACAAAAAGGGATTGAGGATATAACAAGTGAACAGCTTGAAAGAACATTTCGCACAAACATATTTTCACAATTCTATTTAACTAAAGCTGCCCTACCGCATATGAAAAAGGGTAGTACAATTGTTAATACTTCATCTGTGACGGCTTATGCAGGTAATGAACAGTTAATTGATTATTCAGCGACAAAAGGAGCTATTACTACTTTCACCCGCTCATTAGCACTGTCTTTAGCAAGTAAAGGCATTCGCGTAAATGCTGTTGCACCAGGACCTATTTGGACACCATTAATCCCATCAACCTTCACAGCAGAACAAGTCAATACATTTGGTGCTGATACAGCATTTAAACGTCCTGGACAGCCTGAAGAATTGGCACCAGCATACGTTTTCCTGGCAAGTGATGACTCATCCTACATGACGGGACAAATGATTCATGTTAATGGCGGAAGAATTGTCAATGGCTAGAAAAGCATAATTGCCTTTAGCACCAATTAGTAAGAAACAGCATACCGCTGTTTCTTCACAAAAAGAGCTGACACTGAAGAGCCCCCCGAAAGTTAGAGTTTTATATTAAGCAACTAATTGGCTGGTATGGATACGGTATTGAACCGGACTCATGCCTGCCAATTTTTGTTTTATACGCTTATTATTATAATAATTGATATATCTCTCAATTTTCTGTTTTAATTCCTCAAATGTGCATAGTGCTTCTCCATAATACATTTCTTGTTTCATTAATCCAAAAAAGTTCTCCATCGGTGAATTATCTAAACAATTTCCTTTTCGTGACATACTCTGGAAAACTTTATTTTCCTTGAGTTTTTTCACCCATTTTTTATGTTGATAATGCCAGCCTTGATCAGAATGCATAGTAGTTCTGTATTTTGAATTTTTCACAATTTCTAGTATTTCTTCTAGAGGTTCTAGGACTAAATCTAGTGTTGGGTGACTACTTATCCCATAAGATAGAATTTCGCTATTGAACATATCCATGAATGGATTAAAAAAAAGTTTTCCATCAGAACACTTAAATTCTGTGATATCTGTTGTTATTTTTTGATGGCATACATTTGTGCGAAAACGGCGATTAATAAGGTTCTTGGCGACAGTTCCAATATTCCCTTTGTAAGAACTATACTTGCGTGATTTTCGTGTAAACTTATTTCCTTTGAGTCCGAGTTTCTTCATAATTCGTTGAACCTTTTTGTGATTTACTTTTAATTGACGGTTTTTCAATTCTAAATGAATACGTCGGTAACCGTAATTGCCGTCATGGTCCTCGAATATGGATTGAATACATTCTTCAAGATTTTGATCGGGATTCTCTTCCTTCATTCGCTTTATATGATAGTGATACGAAGATTCAGGAATATCAACTATCTGTAGAACATCTTTTAATCGGAATTTTTCTTTGAGTTCGAATGATAACGCTGCTTGTGCTTTTCTAGATAGCTTTCCGGATCCATCTGAAAAGCTTGTAACTTTTTTAAGTATTCTACCTCTAAGCGAAGAAGTTCATTTTCTTTCTCCAATTTTTGTTCGTACGTCATTTCTTTTTCTTCTGCAGGAATTTTACTTTTTTGGTTCTTGGATTTATCAGACATGGGCGGTCTCCCTTTCGCTCTATCCAGGGCTTCAGTGCCACCTTCCAAAAAAGCTTTCTTCCATGAAGCTATTATTGGAGGATTTGTTAACCCAAATTGAAGGGCAGTTTCCGTCTCTGAAGAACCTGTACTATTCATAAAGCTTAATACATCCAGCTTGAATTGAACAGGATATGTTTCCTTATACTTCTTCCTCATCAACCCATCTATCCCAAATTTCTCGTATACTTTTACCCACCGCTTAATTGGAGAACTGCTTTTTATATTATGTTTCTTTGCCAAAAGGTCATATCCTAATTTCCCTTCTAGATACTCTTTTACGAGCATTAACTTAAATTGCTCACTATATTTAGTCATAAAAATACACCCCAAATGTTAGATTTCACTCTAACTTTTGGGGTGCATTACACACCTGTCAGCTCTTTTCTGTTATAGATGATTCCGTTGTCCTCGTTTTTTTGCAATAATCAAAAACAAGATAAATAATAATGGAACGAGAACAAACACACTTATAAGTGGTATGTTTATACCCGTTTTATCTTTGATTTCATAAATTTCTGCTTGTTCCCGATCAATGATAAATTCATATTCCCCATTAGCATCTTGTACTGTATTACCTGTTAGTAAACCTCTCAACTCTTTATTACTGACGATTTCAGCAGCTGATACCTTTACTTTTTGTGAAGCTGATGTATTATTTATAACAATAATGACTGTCTCATCTTGAAATGATCGCTTAAAAAGAATCATCCCATCTTTTTCATATAAAACTTCATAATCACCCTTGGTTAAGGACGGGAAACTGTCGCGAATTTTCGCTAGTTTACTAATGTAATCAATTAATTCTTCCTCTGGTTGAAAATTCATTAATGGTCTGTTTTCCGGAGGTTTGCCCCCATCTATGGCAATTTCAGTACCATAATAAACAACAGGTGTGCCTGGAATGGTATACATATAGGAAAATGCTATTTTCAATCGATTTCCAGGATGTTGGTTATTTTCAATCGCATTTCTAGTAAAGCGGACAGTCTTGTTGTTGTCAATAAATGGACTATTCGAATGTGATGATTCTACAACCTTAGTAACATCAGCAAAAGGCTGGTCGACATTTGCAAAAGCAGCTGAAGCTTCTTTATAAAAATGTTCATTTAAAATAGAATCGAAACCTGCTTCTAAGTAATTTGCTATCACTTTCTCTTGATTGTCTCTTAATGAACCTATTAAGTAAAAATTCTCGCTTTTCTTTCCTAATTTAGACTGAAAGTCTTCCCAAAACTCAGTATCAATTGTATCAGCATCGTTTATATAATAACCATCTATCTTCGTTTCTTCCACCCACCACTTTGCCTCTTCAATAAGTACGTCTTTTGAAACAGAATGAGCTGATTCTCCTTGATTGACCATAAAGTCTAACATAATCTTCATATCTCGCTTATGAGCTTCAGCAATCAAGCCCTGCAAATCTTCAAAGCTTCCAAAATGTTCATCAACTTTTCTATAATCCTCTACAAGACCGCCTGAATATGGACTCTCATCAGTTGCAAAAATAGATGATATGATTATTGCTGTAAATCCCATCTCTTTTATGTAGTCTAATCTCTTAATAATCCCTTCAAGATCTCCCCCATGATAGGCAGACGGATTTTCTGGATCCGCATCAACTCCATCATTATGTGGATTCCCATTATTAAATCGATCAATTTCAATGTAATACATTAATTCTTCCTGCCATGTTTTTTCTTCTTTTTCAACTGCGTTTACTGGAATCGCATAAAAAAGAAGAAACGGAATCAGTAATCGTTTAATAGCTTGCTTACACATCTCCGTTCCCCCAACATTCACAATGATATTTAAACCAATCCTATTAAGAGTACGCTTTCAATACAAAAACGTCAAACTGCAATGGGTTAAAATTTTCTAAAAGTGTCGATTATATTAGAAAAGCATAAGCGCCTTGTTCAGCCCCGACTAGCATAAGACGATTAGGAATAGAAGGTGTTCTTTACCTTCAATTCCTAATTGGCTTATGACCTCGAGGGGCTAGGCGCTGGAGCTAGACAAATGAAAAGCATAAGCGCCTTGTTCAGCCCCGACTAGCATAAGACAATCAGGAATATAGAGTAGGTGCTATTTCCTTCAATTCTTGATTGTCTTGTGGCCTCGAGGGGCTAGGCGCTGGAGCTAGACAAATGAAAAGCTCATGCGCCAGGTCTGTGCTTTCTATACGGCGCGATCTCAGGTAGCGTTGCTTAAAAGTAAAACATGGATTTAACTTTAAAAAAACTAGAACTCGAGTGGAGGAACCATGCTTAAAGAAGCCATTTACCATCGACCAAAAAATCAGTTTGCTTATGCATACACTGACAATTCATTGCATATCCAACTACGAACAAAGCGCAATGATATTGACGTTGTTTCTTTAACTTATGGTGACCAGTTTGAATTTGAAAACAATCATTGGAAGCGTCGTTCACTTGACATGCAAAAAAGTGGAAGTGACGAGTTATTTGATTATTGGGTGGTTGAGGTCATCCCTCCACAACGTCGATTGCGATACGCCTTTCATTTAAAAAACAATGAACAAGAGCTTTTTTACACGGAAAGAGGGTTTAGTGATTCGATTCACGATGATTTTTCAGCCTATTTCTGTTTCCCATACCATCACCCTTCAGACCGCTTTGCCGCACCAGACTGGGTTAAAAATACGGTATGGTATCAAATTTTTCCTGATCGCTTTGCAAATGGAAATGTTGAAAATGATCCTAGCGGAACGCTGCAATGGAATAGTACAGAACCAACAACATCTTCTGTATTCGGCGGTGATTTTGAAGGTGTTTTGCAGCATCTCGATTATTTAGTGGATTTAGGAATTACCGGAATCTATTTCACGCCTATTTTTAAGGCTCGCTCCAATCATAAATATGACACGATTGATTATATGGAAATTGATCCACAATTTGGTGATAAAGCTACGTTTAAACGGTTAGTGAATGAATGTCACAAACATGGCATAAAAGTCATGCTAGATGCTGTATTTAATCATTGTGGCGAAGATTTCCCTCCTTTTTTAGATGTCATAAAAAATCGAAACAGTTCAAAATATAAAGATTGGTTTCATCTCATAACAACAGATCAAGATCATCCAACCTATCATACCTTTGCATTTGAAAAAACAATGCCTAAGTTAAATACGCAGAATCCTGAAGTGAAAAAATATTTGGTAGAGGTTGGGCAATATTGGGTCAGAGAATTTGGAATTGACGGCTGGAGATTAGATGTAGCAAATGAAATCGACCATCAATTTTGGCGGGAATTTAGACATGCTGTAAAAGCAATAAACAAAGATGTATATCTTGTAGGAGAAGTATGGCATGATGCAATGCCGTGGCTCCACGGTGATCAATTTGATGCTGTTATGAATTATCCGCTTGCCAACTTACTTCTTCGCTTTTTTGCTTATGATGCGATTGGTGCCGAACAATTTAGTCAAGAACTGCAGGGCTATCTTCACCAATACCCGAGATCTGTTCAAGAGGCGGCTTTTAATTTACTTGGAAGTCATGATACACCCCGTCTTGTAAACCTGGCAAGAATGAATAAACAAAAAGTAAAGCTATTGACAGCCTTTCAACTAAGCTTTACAGGCTCACCTTCGATTTATTATGGTGATGAAATTGGTCTAACTGGTGAGCAAGATCCAGGTTGCAGAAAGTGTATGGTATGGGATAAAAATGCACGTGATCTTGATATGCTCAATTTTTCCAAAAAATTAATTAGCTTGCGAAAAACTTATCCGATTTTAGCCAATGATGGACTCTTTAGCATATTAGAAGCGAGTAATGCACAAAATACGATTTGCTATAGCAGGGAAACAACTAAGCAGCTTTTTATAGCAATCATGAATAATCATCCTGCAAGGCAAACACTTGAATTACCATTAAATTTGATTGATCAACACATTATTAATCTCCTTACGATGGAAGAATTTGCAGCACACTCAACTAAAATTACGATTACTCTTGATTCATATGATTTTGCTTTTTTACTGATCTATAAAAAATAGAACTAGATATAATGCTATAAACGTCCTGAAGTTTTTTGCTCTTCCTAAGGCGGGATATGCTTTTATAAAGGAAGATCCATTTAACCCCTACGATCTTTTCTATGAATGACATTTCGATACTCGAGAGGGCTTATGCCCTCTATCCGTTTAAATAGCTTAGAAAAATAGGTTGAATCTAAAATTCCTACCTCTTTGGAGATACTCGCCACTTTTTCATCGGTTGTTGCTAACAATCTTTTCGCTTGATTTACCCGGTATTGATTTAAATACATATTTGGGGTAATACCAATGATTTTTTGCATACAGCGTGTAATATAGTCAGGATGAAAATGAAGAGCATTTGCAATAGCCTCCATTTTCACTTCCTCTTTATAATGTTCTTGAACATATTTGACTGTTTCTTCTACAACCCGTTTAGCTGCTGTTGGTATTTTACATGCTTCTTTTTGCAAATGAATAAGAAATTCCTGAAAATACAGCTGCTGTCGTAGTTGAAAATCGGATGTTTGATGATTTATTTTCGTTAAATTATCAAAGATTGTTTCAACAAACGTAACATTCTCAATTTCTCCTACACATGGCAAGCAAAAACGATATGTGGCAGGATGAATAAAATCACCCTCCTCAACATAAATTTCAGCCCAATTTTCAATACCTGCTTCAACAAGTTCATAATTATTCGGCATCATAAAGTGAAGCCAATAATATTCTGTTTTTACTTGGCAATCTTTATGACCAAAGTGCTCAAATCCAGGTACTAAAATGATGTATTGTCCCGCCTTAATTGTATAAGGAATATTATCCTCTGTAATAAACAATTCTCCCGATTTTACATAGATCAAGTCAAAGACTGTAAACACCCGTTTAAAGTGTTTTGCCCCTTTTTCAAATATGGCATATCCCCCTTTAATCAAAATAGGGAAGGGTGGAATTTTACATTCAATGTAGGACATATATCTATCTTCCTTCTAGTCGTATTTTCCCAAAACTTATCGTTATCCTCTCTTTCTATTATAATGCAACAACTATAAACTTAATAAGGATTAATAAACGTTCCTATGAAGGAGTTGATTATAATGTCTTTAACGAGACAAGATCGTAAAATGACATTATTCGCTCTAACTTGGCCAATTTTGAAGTATTGCTGCTTATGTTAAGTTAATATTCTGATCATGCTGTCGCTGCCGTTGGTGTATCAAATCAAATCTTATATCTACTTATCGTGAAGTTTGGATTTATTGCAACTGGCACAACAATTCTTGTTGTACAATTTTTAGGTACAAATCTTGATAAAAAAGTAAAAGAGACTTCTTCAGTCTCACTTTCTGCATAACTTCTAATAAGTATGATCATTAGTATATGGGAAGGGTTATTGATTTAGCATCGATCGCGCCTTCATAAATTTTATCGATTCCTGGTATCGGATCCATATCTGTAATCGAATTTGTTAATTAACTCTAAACTGATTAATCATTGCTTTATTAAGAACTCGGATGTATGAATGGAGGTTAAACGAAAAGAAAAAAACGGAAAATTAGAGAGGATTGAAGTTAAAGCAGAAGCCAATATGCAAGACACACACTAAAATAAGCCGACCTAATGAGGCGGGCTATTTTAGTGTGTGCTTTAATCATCTATAAGTTTTTCTACTATTTAATATTTGTAACTATCTACCAGGAAATTGCACCATAAATTCTATCTCATCAACCTTCCATCCTTGCTCTCTAAGAAGGGATATAAGCTTTTCCACTCTTCAACAGAAGAAGAGGACGTTCCATTACTGCCATTTGCATTAATAAATTTTCCATCCCGACATATAAACTGTGAAGCTCCCGACTTATAAGTTTAAAAAAACACAAAGTTACCTGGCTCAGGAACTGGTACTGTTTTATTATGCTGCGATGGAGCTGTCCCATATAAATCAAATCTTATTTGGCCAATATCATACTCTAACAATCCAGAACAATCAATCCCCCTGAAGCTCCCGTCCTCCCTCCCCATACATAAAGGTAATCCAAGGAATTCTTTATGGGAGGTATTTTACACAATAGCTTTTCACCAATAAATTACTCTCTATCAAACAACGCAGCCCCAGAAATGCCTGGATTTGTCATCTCATAAGGATTTAATATAAGATCAAGTTCTTCCTCTGTTAAAACATCATAAAGCAGGCATAGGTCACGTACAGATTTACCTTCTATAACCGCTTCCCTTGCGATACGTGCTGCCACTTCATATCCAATATGCGGATTTACAGCAGTAATAATCCCTACGCTTTTTTCCACATACATTTTTAAACGGTCTTCGTTTGCTTCAATACCTGCCAGACAATAGTCTGTAAAGGCACGGAATGCATTGTTCATAATGCTGATCGATTGAAGCAAGTTGAACACAAGTACAGGTTCCATCACATTTAGTTCAAGCTGGCCTGCTTCAGATGCTAGGCATATTGTATGGTCATTGCCAATGACCTGAAACGCTACTTGGTTGATCATCTCGGGCATAACCGGATTAACTTTTCCCGGCATAATGGATGAGCCTGGCTGACGGGCCGGCAAGCTAATTTCCGCAAGCCCCGCACGAGGGCCTGATGCCATTAATCGTAAGTCATTCGCGATTTTAGACATATTCATCATACATACTTTCAACGCAGCAGAGACTTCTGTATAAGCATCTGTATTTTGTGTCGCATCAACAAGGTGCTCCGCCCCAACAAGCGGCAGGCCGCTAATATCTGCCAAATGCTTAACAACACTTTCGATGTAGCGAGGGTCTGCATTTAATCCTGTTCCCACCGCAGTTGCACCCATATTTATTTCATATAAATGCTGGCGCGATTGTTGGATGCGTTTAATATCACGCTCAACTACACGGCTATATGCTTCAAACTCTTGACCAAGACGGATTGGAACCGCATCTTGGAGATGTGTTCGTCCCATTTTAATGACATGGTCGAATTGTTGCGCCTTTTTCTTAAAAATCGTAAGCATATCTTGCATCGTATTTAACAATTTTTCGAGTAAATGAAGGGTGGCGATATGAATCGCAGTCGGGAATACGTCGTTCGTTGATTGCGACATGTTTACATGGGTGTTTGGACTTAATTGAAGAACATAGTCCCCTTTCTCTTTTCCAAGCATTTCGAGTGCACGGTTAGCAATGACTTCATTCGCATTCATATTCATTGACGTACCTGCACCGCCCTGGATTGGATCCACGATAAACTGATCATGCCATTTTCCTTCGATCACTTCGTCTGCTGCCTCAACGATCACTTTACCAAGACCTTCATACAAACGTTTCGTATCCATATTTGCTAATGCCGCTGCTTTTTTCACAGTAGCCAACGCTTTAATTAAGTCTTCATGAATACGATAGCCTGTAATCGGAAAATTTTCGACAGCACGCAATGTTTGGATCCCATAGTATGCAGTCTCAGGTACTTTTTTTGATCCTAAGAAATCTTTTTCAATACGTACCTTTTGATTAGTATTGATTGTTGACATGGTGTTTCCTCCTTTATTTTCAGGCAAGTTTATGCTACGTTTGATTGTTTAACTGATTCAACGTAATGGTTTGCTTTTTCTTGGTCAAATTCACCTTCCCACTTTGACATGACAATCGCCGCTAATGAGTTCCCCACGACATTAACCGCTGTTCGTACCATATCTAAAATACGGTCGATACCGGCAATAAACGCAACCCCTTCGAGCGGCAGACCCATAGAACCAAGTGTTGTTAAAATGACAACAAATGACGCACCCGGAACGCCGGCCATTCCTTTTGACGTTAACATTAATACTAGTAATAACGTAATCTGTTGTGTAATTGATAGATTAATACCATACATTTGTGCCACGAAAAGTGAAGCTATTGCTTGATAAATCGATGAGCCGTCTAAATTAAATGTATAGCCTGTTGGAATAACAAAAGAAGTAATCGATTTTGGACAGCCAAATTTCTCCATTTTGTCCATTAGCCTTGGTAATACAGCCTCTGAGCTTGCCGTTGTAAATGCCAAAATCAGTTCTTCTTTTAACACTTTCAAGAGAACAAAAATGTTTGTCCCGGACATTTTCGCAATAATACCAAGAACGACGAACACAAAAAATACCATCGTCACATAAACAGCAAGCACTAATTTCCCTAATGGAATTAATGTTACAATGCCAAATTTAGCAACGGTTACACCGATCAGTGCAAACACACCAAACGGGGCAAACTTCATCACTTGGTTTGTCACCCAAAACATTGCTTCTAATACACCTTCAAAAAAGCCAAGGACAGGTTTTCCTTTTTCTCCTACTGCCGCAATTCCTAAACCAAAAAGCACAGAGAAGAAAATAATCGGCAACAAGTCACCTTGGGCCATGGATTCAAATATGTTTTTCGGAACAATATGAACAATCGATTCCGCAAAACCCTTGCTTTCAGCTGTTTTCGTCGTTTCTTCATAATTTGAAATATCACTTTTTTCAAGATTGCTTGTATCTAAACCAGAGCCCGGGTGGAACAGGTTTGCCGCCAGTAATCCAATAGCAATAGCGATTGTGGTGACAATTTCAAAATAAAGTATGGTCTTCCCGCCCATTTTTCCCAGTTTTTTCATATCGCCGACACCTGCGATTGAGACCACTAATGCAGCAATGACAATCGGAACAACAATCATCTTAATTAAATGAATAAAAATGTCTCCAATCGGCACCATAATGGCCATGACTGTTTCATTCCCGTGAAATACTGCACCGACAGAGATACCTAGTATAAGTGCAACAAAAATTTGTGTAGCTAAGCCAAACTTTTTCATTTATATTACCCCCTTATGTTAATCGAATTTGTTAACGCTTTCATTCTGCGATTATCTTTAGTTTATATTAAGACCTACTGAATCCTACTGAAACCTACTAAAACCCACAAGGACAAATGTGAAAATAATAAATTTCAGTTAAAACCCTTTCCTCTTTTTTACCATTTCAGTACAATGTGTTATGTTTTTATATAGTGATTGAGGGGGGACCGTATTGAAAGAGCGTATATGGATTTTACTATTGATGATGATTGCGGTGCCTCTTGCGGGTGAATTCAAGTTTTATCCATTTGACGATACATTCAGAGTCAGTTTGGGGACGCCCGCCTTTTTCTTGTTTTTGTTATGGGGAAGAGGTATTCATCCGAATATTGCAGGTATGTTGACTGGGATGAGCGTGTTTGTTTTTCGTTTCTTGCTGGCTGTTGGGATAAGGGACATATCCGTTGAGGAAGCGATGTATCTTCATTTTCCGGCCTTTTTCTATTACGTTATATACGCGCTCCTATTTCATTGGACGAAAATGAACGAACGGCACGATCAACCGTTTATGATTGGGTTTTTAGGGGTCGGAATTGAGATTATTGCAAGCTTATCGGAAATGGTTTTCCGTTCTTTGCTGGCATATAATCAGGACATATCCTTGCTTGCCATAGAACAACTCGTGATCATCGCCTTTATTCGAAGCTTTTTCGTTCTCGGCTTTTTTAATATTTTCAAGCTGAGAGAGGCAAAATTGGCAGAAGAAGAGCAGCGTATGCAAAAGGAGAAAATGCTGCTTTTTATTTCAAATTTGTATGAAGAATCGGTTCATCTGAAGAAAACAATGCAAAATGCAGAAGAAATCACTCGCATGTGTTATGATTTTTATCGTCGGTTAAAATCAGGGGAGGAAGGCGGCCGTGATGCACAAACAGCGCTGCAAATCGCCGGCCTCGTGCATGAGATTAAAAAAGATAACCAGCGGATTTATGCGGGGGTTTCGGAACTCATTTCTTCTGAAAACATGCAGGATTATATGAATATAAAACAGCTCGGTAACATCATGTTAGTGTCCAATAGACGATATGCAGAGTCCCTTGGCAAAGATGTTTCATTTACCTTACATGTAAATGGAGACCACCCTCCCTACCATGTATTTATGGTCTTATCTATAATCAATAATTTGTTAACTAATGCCGTGGAAGCTATTAGAGAAGAGGGATACGTGTCGCTGCATATTAAAAGAAAAAATCAGTTCGTTGAGTTTAGCGTCAGTGACAATGGTTCTGGCATTCCACCAAGGCTGAAGGAAATCATTTTTACGGAAGGCTTTACAACGAAATTTGATGTGTTTGGAAACCCTTCGACGGGTATCGGTTTATCGTATGTAAAACATACTGTTGAAAAATGGGGAGGACATATCATGCTTATGGATAACGATATAGAAACTGTATTTATCGTAAGAATTCCGATAGAAGCGATGATAGAGAAAGGGTTAGTGTGATGAATTATTTCATAATAGATGACGATCCTGCCATTCGAGCAATGCTTGCAGAGATTATTGAAGACAAAGATTTAGGAAACGTGGTAGGAGAAGCAGAGGACGGATCATTAGTGGATAATGGCTTGTTGACTTTAAAAAAAGCAGACGTTATTTTAATTGATTTGTTAATGCCTATAAGGGACGGAATTGAAACGATCCGGTCTCTTGCTGATGGTTTTCAAGGAAAGATTGTTATGATTTCTCAAGTAGAAGCGAAGGAACTAATTGGAGAGGCGTATAGTTTAGGGGTAGATTACTACATTACAAAACCGCTGAATCAGCTTGAAATTACAGGCATATTAAAAAAAGTAAACAAGCAGGTGTTGTTGGAACAATCGATCCGGGGCATTCAAGAAACGTTGAACTTATTTACAGGCCACCCTCAGTCCCCGTTCGCTCCCTCCTCTCATAAAAAAAATATCATGGAAGTCGGACGTTCCTTAATTTCCGATTTAGGAATGATTGGGGAAAGCGGAAGCGAGGATTTATTAAAAATTTTAAGTTTCCTGCAAAATGAAAAGCAAAGACTCGGTTCTGTCTACACTTTTCCATCTTTAAAGGAAATTTTTGCTGGCATCGCTACTGAAAAGCTGGGAGAGCAAGCGAAAGAGGCTGAAATCCAGAAAGAAATGAAAGCTTCAGAGCAGCGTGTCCGCCGTGCTCTTTACCAGGCGCTCATCCATATCGCTTCATTAGGGTTGACAGATTATACGAATCCAAAATTTGAAGCTTATTCTTCCACATTTTTTGATTTCTCGGAAGTCCGTAAGAAAATGCTGCAGCTAGAAGAAAAAAACGAAAAAGTAAGTAACCAGAGCCGTATTAACATGAAAAAGTTTATCCAAGCGTTGTATATGGAAGCTAGACAGCTGGTGGAATAATAATCCTTATAAAGCGATCCTTCAATTAGTTGGAGTTTTGTTCATTTACTATTAACAGGTAAACCAATGTACATATTACTCCATAAAGTTTCTGTTAACCCAGCTCTTTTCACAGGGACAAGGATTTGTTCAATTGATTCATCAATAAATTATAGAGATCTCAGATGTGGCACTTGGATGTCAAAAAGCTTTGCCAATTTAAAAAAGCTCTATTTGCAAGTATGCAAAATAGAGCTTCTTTTAAATTGCTAGTTCCTACCGTTCATCAATATCAATCGAATATTTCTCAAACCAAACATGGATTTGCGCGAGGTGAGCGAGAAGCTGCGGACCTGACATTAGCTGCCCAAACCATGGTACTTGAAAAGCCTTTCCTTCAGAATCAATAATGTCAGTGAGTTCTTTCTTATTTAATAAAACATGTAAGATTGAATCCTTTTTACTTACTAGTGATTGTAGCCAATTCTTTACTAATCTTGTATACTCTGGATGATGAGTTTTTGGATAAGGACTTTTCTTACGATAAAGAACTTCATTAGGAAGGATCCCCTCAAGCGCCTTCCGTAAGATTCCTTTTTCACGGTCACCATGCATTTTCACTTCCCAAGGAATATTCCAGACATATTCAACAAGACGGTGGTCAGCAAATGGAACACGGACCTCTAAACTAGCCCCCATACTCATTCGATCCTTTCGATCTAAAAGATTCGCCATAAACCAATGCATATTTAAATAAAAAAGCTGCCGTCTTTGTGCTTCGATTTCTGACTCGCCTTCAAGAAGTGGTGTTTCATTGACAGTGTCTTGATACCGCATTTGCACATATTCATGCAAGTTTAATTTTTCCTGCCATTCAGGCTTTAATAATTTGATTCTCTCATCAGTTGAACGCATCCAAGGGAAAGCAGGGCTTGCTAAGTCTTCCGGTCTTCTGAACCAAGGATAACCGCCAAATATTTCATCAGCACACTCTCCTGATAACCCAACAACAAAATCATTTTTGATCTCCCTGCAAAACCAAAGCAGTGATGAATCGACATCAGCCATTCCAGGCAGATCACGAACAACAGTTGCTTCAATTAAATGGTCTACTAATTCTTGTTGAGTAATCACACAGCGGTGATGTACGGTATCAAAGGTTTCATTTACCTTTTTAATCCAAGGACCATCTGAATTAGGTTGAAATTCATTCGCTTTGAAGAATTTTTCATTATCTTGATAATCAATTGAATAAGTATGGAGATTGCCTTTCCCTTCATTTTTAAAATGTTCTGCTGCGACTGCTGTAATTGCACTTGAATCAAGACCACCTGAGAGAAATGTACATAGTGGTACATCTGATACAAGTTGTCTTTTTACAGAATCTGTAAATAAAAAGCGAACCTTTTCAGCCGTTTCTTCTAACGTATCTTCATGTGGTTTACTTTCAACATTCCAGTAGCGCCACTTTTTTAATCCATCCTTTGTATATGTTAATGCATGTGCAGGACGTAATTCATCAATTCCTTTAAAGACACCAATACCAGGTGTTCTTGAAGGTCCAACGCCAAATATTTCAGATAATCCGGTTTTATCCAAAACAGCCGAAACTGATGGATGAGCTAAAATAGCTTTTAGTTCCGATCCAAAAATGAGAGAACCATTTTCTTCTTTAAAAAATAATGGTTTTACTCCTAATCGGTCTCTTCCAATGAATAATTTTTCCTTAGAAGTATCCCAAACTGCAAAGGCAAAAATACCATTTAAATGGTGAACACATTCTTCTTCCCACTCAATATAAGATTGAAGTAACACTTCCGTATCTGAGTGTCCTTTAAACGAGTAGCCTTTAGCTAAAAGTACCTTACGGATATCTTCTGTATTGTAAAGTTCACCGTTATAGCAAATTGTATATAAATTCCCGTCTTTCATCCGTGTCATGGGTTGCTTTCCACCTTCTGGATCGACAACAACTAAGCGTTTATGACCGAATAATACGTGATCTTCTCCCCAAACATTTGTATCATCAGGACCTCTTTTTGCTAATGTTTCAGCCATCTTTCTGATTACACCTTGTTCAGAGCGAATATTCCCCTTAAAGCAAATCCAACCAGTAATCCCACACATTGTAACATCATCTCCCTAGGGTTTTTTTCTTTGTTCTCTCTACTTAGACCCGATAGCCATACCAGATTGTATTGTATGCCCATCGAAAACAATTGTTGATTTGTCCATGATAAATTGCCCATGCATAAACTTTGTTACTTTTGTCTAAAACGTTGATAATAGGAATTTAATTGTCAGCATTGTTATTTGTACATCATTGGAGGGTACGATACATGAGTCCGTACAAACGAACAGACTTATTATTTAAGCAAAAACGATCACATTTAATCGGCTTAATTGAAAAGGCAGAAAATCACTTTGTCATATTTGATGATATGAATGATGAGGTTCATTTATTAGAAGAGATTCAAGATCACCATATTGAGATTCTGAGACCTAATGGTTGGGAAGCTGGAAAATGGATAGGACTTGGAAGGGTAGAAACGCAAATTGGAATGCTATCCCTAAAATGCGGTGACACAGTTCGTATTAAGAAAAAACTTCCACTTGCACTAGATGAAATGCTAAGAGAATTACCTGATGAGACATTTATTCAATTTATTCATAAATTGAACACCCTTTCATTTTCACCGTTTGATTGTATCTATTCTTACAATCAACTTTTATTTCTGGAATCACAAATGAATAAAAAAGGTGTCTCCTTTTATCAATTTGATAATGAAGACGGCATTTGTGCAGTTCAGCATCATTTCGATCGCGGTGTATTTTCCTCTGACCGATTAGAAATAACAACGAGTTTAGGTGATAGAAGCCTTATTTGTTCAATGTATTAGGAAGTGTGGCTATATGATTTAGCTTTTAAATACAGCCTTACATAAAAACACCTAAAACTTCGAAGATCATTCAAATGATTGCATCAGAAAAGTGTTTTTTTTGAAATGATGAGGGACAATTTCACCTAGTTTTTCTGGGGTTTAGGCCTTCATACAGACTATGAAGGACTTTTCCACCTGGTTTCTCTGGAGCTTGGGCATTCATACTGCCTATGAAGGACTTTTCTACCTAGTTTTTCTGGAGTTTGGGCCTTCATACTGCCTATGAAGGACTTTTCCACCTGGTTTCTCTGGAGTTTAGGCCTTCATAATGCCTATGAAGGACTTTTCCACCTGGTTTCTCTGGAGCTTGGGCCTTCATACTGCCTATGAAGGACTTTTCCACCTGGTTTCTCTGGAGTTTGGGCCTTCATACAGACTATGAAGGACTTTTCCACCTGGTTTTTCTGGAGTTTGGGCCTTCATATAGACTATGAAGGACTTTTCCACCTGGTTTCTCTGGAGTTTGGGCCTTCATACAGACTATGAAGGACTTTTCCACCTATAATTACTGGAGTTTAGGTCTTCATAATGCCTATAAAGGCTGTTTCCACTTGGTTTTTCTAGAGTTTAGACCTCCATACAGACCATGTAAAAACGTTTCCCCTTGAATCCGCAAGAGTATTGTTCTCATAAAGAATGAAGGACATTTCCCCATTAAGAATAGTTGGAGAAATGTCCTTAAAGTGACAGTCTTATTCGATTGTCCTAAGAATTAATTGTGGTAATAACCGTGTGTACAAGCTTTTTTTCTAACCTTGCTTTTCCCTTTTCACACCACACAGGTTAACCGGAAGTATTACTCTGACGATAACCTATTAAAATGTAATAACTCCCATCAATAGTGCTGCTGCAATCATAAATAAACTTGATCCTAGTGCCCACTTGAAAATGAACTTTTGGTGATCACCAAACTCTACACCTGCCATTCCAACAAGTAAATAAGCGGAAGCCATGAGCGGACTCATTGCATGTACGGGCTGCCCTAATATTGAAGCACGAGCAATCTCAACCGGATCTACTCCATATGAAGCCGCAGTTTGTGCCAGGATCGGTAATACACCAAAATAATATGGATCATTCGCCATGAAATAAGTAAAGGGAATACTAGTTACTGCTGTAATGACCGCAAAATACGATCCTAATGATTCTGGAATGATATCTACTAAGCTGTTCGCCATTGCATCAACCATTTCAGTACCTGATAATATTCCTGTAAATATCCCTGAAGCGAACACTAATCCTACAACTGCTAGGACATTTCCTGCATGACTCGAAATTCTTTCTTTCTGTTCATCTAATTTTGGATAGTTAATCATTAATGCGATAACAAATGCGATCATAAACAAAATGGATAACGGTAGTAAAGATGTAATCAAACAAACGAGTAATGTAATTGTTAGAGCAAGATTTATCCATAACAGTTTAGGACGTTTAACATTGTCTAATTCTATAGTTGCACTTTGTTGACTAAAAGCAAGTAACTCTTCTTTTGAATATTGAATCTCTGCAACTCCTAACCTTTTACGCTCTTTTTTCCCAAGAACAAATGCTGTGAATAATGTCCATAAGGCCCCACAAATCATTACTGGGATAATTGGTGTAAAGACATCCTCAACATTCAGCTGCAGTGCTGCAACCGCTCGAGCAGTCGGGCCGCCCCAAGGAGTCATATTCATCACTCCAAATGAAAGCATCGCAATACATGTTAAAATGAGCGGATTCATCCCAATTCGTTTATAAAGCGGCAGCATAGCTGATACTGTTATCATATATGTTGTAGTTCCATCTCCATCAAGTGCTACCATCATTGAAAGAATAGCTGTACCTATAACAATCTTTAGTGGATCACCCTTTACTATTCCTAGGATCTTTGAAACAAGCGGATCAAATAATCCTGCATCGATCATAATGCCAAAATAAAGTATAGCAAACATTAACATGACACCAGTTGGTGCGACTTGCTTAACACCTTCAAGCATCATTTCACCGATGCCCTGGCCGAACCCTCCAAATAATGCAAATAAAATTGGAATCGTAATTAATGCAACTAATGCGGACATTCGCTTTGTAATGATTAAATACATAAAGACGACGATCATGGAAAAACCTAAAAATGCTAACATAGTATTCCTCCCCCTATTTCTTAATGTGGTATTTATTTAATCAATCATTTATCACAGAATGACAAACGATTAAATGTTTCGAATATTTAGTTTCATTATAAATGAGAGAAATGATTATGTAACCGTTTACAAATTATTGGTTATTAAATTCTTAATAGCTATTTTGTTCATTTTGTTCATACGTTGAAAGTTTCTCCTAACAAAGAACACTTGAATGATTTCAAGTGTTCTTTGTTAGGACAGGCATTATCTTTTACATCCTAGCTAAACTGACTTTATCGATCTTTCATCAACTTTCTGTTTACCAAATATCTTCCGTAAAAAAATCGGTACAATAAACAAGATGAAAAAAACACGAAATAACTGGTAAGCAGCTACCATTGAAACATCTGCATGAACTGTATGTGCTGTAACCCCCATTTCAGGCAATCCGCCTGGAGCAATACATAAAAAAGCAGTTGTCATGTCGATGTGATATAGCGTATGTAAACAATATGATAAACCGAAAGCAAATCCGACAATCATGATTCCCGATACGAATGAATAGGGAAGTAATTTCCTCCAATTTGTTAACATATTTATTTTTATGCCAAGCCCTAAATAAACACCTAAGCAAAGCTGCGCAATTAGGATAAGAACGGTAGGAAGCTGTGGAATTTCAACACCACTAACAGTTAAAATAGCTGATGTGAGCAAAGGTCCGATGATCCATGGCGTTGGAAACTTTATGGCAACTGAAAGCAATGTAACAGTTAAAACAATGGCAATGATGATCAGTATCTGAAAGAAGCTGCCATATTCCATTTGCGTCCCAATATCATTAGATAGATTACTAGTAGCTGCATCTCTAGAGAAAGCATGAATTGAAAGCGCTGGTACAGTAAAAATAACGGTTAACATTCTAATTGTTTGCATAAAGGTTACAATCGTAGGATCTGCCCCTTTTATCTCCTCACTTAGGACAGCCATCTGTGATAAACCGCCGGGTGTCGTCCCCATTACCGCACTCGGAATGTTGATTCCTGTTACTCTAGAGATAAAATAGGCAACAGCTAGTCCAAAAACAACCATTAAAACAGTCATGATAGCCATAGTTGGGAGATGGTTTACAATTTGTCCAGCACTTTCAAGTGTAAACGATAGTCCCATACTATAACCTAATAACATCTGGCCCCCATTTTTAAAACTTACCGGCCAAAATAACTTTCGATTTGTTTTAAGCTTCCAAATCAAAATAGCTGTTAATGGCCCTAACATCCATGACAATGGTAAATGAAAGAGTGTAAAGAAAACACCTCCTACTAAACCACATAATAAAGTTTCAATAAATTGTCGCTGTATATGTTGTCTCCTCGTCATAAATCTTTTAATGGAAGAAAAAGTCATGTTGCACCCCCTTATGTTTAATCATGAAGTTAATAAGAGGCTCGCTCATCATTGTCTCCCCACTAAACCATCAGTCAAAAGACGGTAAATGTTAGACAATATTCCTGAGCCAGCCTCATTTTAATCGTATGGTACTAACTTATATCTTCAATAACTTGATCGTTAAAATACACAACATGTGAAAGAATTTTAAGACCTTTAATCTTTTGAATCGATTGTTTTGCCTCAATCTCATTATCAAATTCAAACATTTTAATACGTTCCCCTGTATAAACCGTTAATACCCACATTAATAAGTTCCTCCAATAATAAATTAAAAAGTAACGTAGTATAAATTGTAGTTTGGCTTTTAAATCATGAATTATTTTCTGCAATGTTTATACTTTTGCCAATATCATAGTTTTATTAATGGACGAAGTAAATAATACAAATAATTATTTTATTTAATTCAATTACGCATTTTTGTTTATTTTGTTCACGGATTAAGAATCTTGCTGATCTACTCCCATTAGTTGCTTGTACAACTTACTTTGTTCTTCAAGAAATTTCGACGTTTCACTACTATTTTTATAAAAGTCTGTCCACATATTCTCATCGAGCATTGTTTTCCATTTTTCCGTTTTTACCATTTTTTCAATTGTCAGATCCCAAAATTTGATTTCTTCCTTTGTCATATTAGGAGGTCCCATAATGCCGCGCCAATGTTTGAAAACTAAATGAATTCCTTCTTCTGACCAAGTTGGGACATCAGGAAATTCGTCTAATCTCTGTTCAGATGAAATTACAAGCAGTCTTACTTGACCGGAATCAGCATGTTTTTTCGCTTCTAACAATGACATTGTCGCAACATCTGTTTGTCCATTTAATAAAGCCTCAACAACTTGATCACTATTTTCATAAACATAAAAATCTAGCTCTTTGGTTAGTACCCCGGCTTGTTTACTTGCTAATACAAATGAGAGCTGATCGTCATTGCCAAGTCTTGGAGAGACACCTATTTTATATGCATGTGAAGATGCTTTTAATGTTTCCATTAAACTTTTTGCACTTTTAATACTTGAATCCTTTGGTACTACAACTGCTTCCCATTCTGTAGCCAACGTGGCAATTGGGGTAAAATCATTATAAGTCATTTTACTTTGTCCTAATAAATGATTTGTAATGAGCAAACTCGAATTAATGGCCAGTACATGATCTTCTTGTTGTTTTGTGAATTTCCAGCCTACCTCTCCGCCAGCTCCAATTTTATTAATGACACGAATATTTTCTGAAATGACATTTTCACTTTCTAAGGTGCTTTGTACGGCTCTTGCTGTTAAGTCCCAACCACCGCCTCTAGAGCTTGGTGCAATGATTGTTACTTCTTCTGACAGTACATCCTTGTCATTATTTACTGAACATCCAATACATCCAATAACAAAAAGCATGATAACGGCTAACACTTTATTCCTCATTGTACATTCCTCATCCACATTAAAAATCTTAGACGATTATTCTGATAGGTAATATTTTCGCTCAGGTCGACCGACAATACCATATTCATGTTTAGCGGTGCAGACATTTATTGAAACGAGATATTCTAAATATCTTCTTGCCGTTGTTCGCGATGCGCCCATTTTTTCTCCCATTTCCTCGATGGAAACACCAGCTTTCAGCTCATTCATTACTTCCCTCACTTTCTGTAAGGTAAGACGGTCAACACCTGATGGAAGATCTTTTTGATCGATCATTGCCTGATTTGTCATCCCAAAATATCGATCAATTAATGATTGATCAATCTCTTCCCTACTTGAAAGTAATTTTTTCTTCTTTTTATATGCTTCTATTGTTTCAATAAATTTTTCCAATGTTACTGGCTTTAATAAATATGTAAAGACACCATGTCTAATGGCTTTTTCAAGCATCGCTTTTTCTGTAGCGGCCGTTACCATAATAATATCAACTGTAGGATGGTTCTCTCTAATTTCCGATAATATATCTGTTCCAAGTTGATCTGGCATATATATATCTAATAAAAGCAAATCAACTCGATTGTTCCGTAGAATTTCTATCGTTTCCTTTGCATTTAAAGCTTTTCCAATGAGTTTTACACCAGATACTTTTAGTAAAAATTGTTCCTGTACTTGGGCAATTCGAAAGTCATCCTCAGCTATAACTACGTTAATCATGTTGCTCCTCCCTTTCCCATGTTACGAAATCTGTTTTGGAAGATACACAGTAAAAATAGCTCCTCCATTTTCTTTATTCTTCACTTCTATTGTTCCGCCTAATAAATCTATAATGTGCTTTACATTGAAAAGTCCATATCCTCTATTTTGACCTTTAGATGAAATTCCTAAAGAAAACAAGGAATCTATTAAACTTTCAGATACACCTTTCCCATTATCAGAAACTTCAATAATGATATCGTTTCCAAGACTTATTATTGAAAAAAATACCTTCTTTTCATTCTGATTCATAACAGCATCAAATGCATTATCGATAAGATTTCCAATAATTGTTACGAGATCTGTTACCTTTATATAATCAGGTAATGGTTCTATATAACTTTCATCATCAATTTCAAAATTAATTTTCTTTTCCGATGCTTTTCCAAGCTTTCCTAATAAAATAGCTTGAACATTTGGATCATGTATTTGATTAAAAATAATTTGATTTCTGTACATATAGAAGGAAGATTCCTTTTGAATAAATTCGAATGCGTCATTATAACGCTCTAATTGAAGTAACCCTGATAATAAATATAATTTATTTGCATATTCATGTGTTTGAGCGCGAAGTCCCTCTGAATATTCACGAACTTCTGAAATGGTATCAATAAGCTTTTTTAATTCCGTTTTATCGCGAAAGCTAGAGACTGCTCCTACAACCTGCTCATTATCAAAAATAGGGATTACATTAAAAATAAATAATTTTTCATTAATCGGGATCTCAATATTATGAATGTTTTTTCCTCTCTGTACCACATCATATATTTGAATGGTAGGAAGCACAAGATTGACATGCTGGCCTATAAAGTCATCTTCATTAAGATTTAACATTGTTCTTGCCGAATTGTTAATTAAAGTAATTGTTCCATTATGATCAATCGCAATAATTCCTTCTTTAACAGATAACAAAATAGCATTTCGTTCCCGATATAATGAAGCTATTTCATGTGGTTCCAATCCTAGTGTATCTTTTCTTATACTTTTCGTTAAAAAGATACCTCCTATCATTCCTATGAGTAATACAATCAATGATGCGATGACAATGGTTCGAATTCTACTACTTATATTTTTATAAATATCTTTTTCTAAAAACTCTACAGATACTGTTCCAATTACTTTCGTATAATTTCCATAGTCCGCAATAATAGGTACTTTACCTATTAACACTGACTCTCCATCCCGTTCCACCTGGAAATTGTTAGCGCCTCCAAAAACAAGTGCATGATAATTTGTATGATCTGAGCTTTTCTTACCAACTTGAGTTTGATTTGTATGCGAATAAATGATTTCTTCACGATTTTCAATCATGATATTCGCTGCATCAACTTGATCTTTTACTTGCTCAGCAATTGGCCGAAAAAGGTCTTCTAGCTCATTATTTTCAATTGCATCTCTTAATTCAGGCATTAGAGAAATTGCCTTTGCCGATTGTAATGCTAACTGTTCGACTCCATTCCTTGTTTCAACTGATTGAATATAAGCAAAAATACTTGCGAGGAGAATAATGATTAATAGTATTAATGCACAGATTAATCCTAATACTTTTGTTTGTAATGGTATTTTTTTTAGATTATTCATCATTTTAAACCCTTTTTTAGAAGTAAGTTTGTTCATGAAGTTCATTTTTCATATCTACATTAATAGAGTACACCATTTGATTCATCTTAAAAAGAGCAAAAAAAAATGCCTCCTCCATTTGGAGCAGACACTTCTTTACTCTCAAGCAAAAGGGGCAAAGCCAAATGGTAAACGAAGACCTAATGAGATCGTTAAAATAAGGACAACGATAAAAATAATCCAAAACACTTTTGTTGGTTGTCCTTTTTTCGTTTTTGTTAACACCATTTCCATCATACCAATTGTCACAATTCCTAAAATAATCTTTCCAATATACTCACCATTTAGCTGTATACCTGAAGCAATCATAATTCCTGTTACGATAATTAAGATATAAAATAATCTTAACACCATCTGAACAATTTTAGCTGGCTTTTCTTTTTGAGATTTTAATAGTGAATGAGCTACGAAGAAAAGGATGATCGCAACTACCCATGTCGTAATATGTGCATGTGTCATAAATATTTTCCTCCTTAAAAGATCAAAGACAACCCTATCTTAGCATAATTTGCTAAAAAAATTAATGAACGAATCTCGAAGGTTATGGTGATTGTGTCTATTTTTTGAAAACATAGATCCAATGAGGACAAAATGAAAGAGGCTCAGATACCAAGCCTCTGTTTATTCTAACAATCATGATGAAGATTTGATTCGATTTTCTAATACTCCAATACCCTCAACTTCAATTTCAATTATATCACCCTGCTGTAAATACTTAGGTGGATGAAAACCATTACCGACCCCTGCAGGTGTTCCAGTCGCAATAATATCACCTGGTTCAAGAGTTGTCCCTTGAGAAATCGTTGAGATAATATGTTCAATACTAAAAATCATATCCTTTGTATTTCCATCTTGACGAATTTCATTATTTACACTCGTTTTAATTTTAAGGTCATAAGGGTTTTCAATCGCTGATTTATGAACAAGATAAGGACCAATCGGGCATGATGTATCAAGGCTCTTCCCTAGGAAGTACTGCGTATGCTGTTTTTGAAGATTCCTTGCTGTTACATCATTAACGATCGTATAACCAAACACATAATCCATCGCATCTTCCTCGTTAATTTGCTTTCCTTTCTTTCCAATGACAACAGCAAGCTCACCTTCATAATCAAGTTCTTTCGTAATATGTAAATGCGGGTCAATTTCATCCTTGTGGCCAATGACAGAGGTTGGTGCCTTTGTAAATAAAAGAACATGTTTTGGTATATCCTCTTCACTTCCCATTTCGATAACATGGTTTCGATAGTTTTTTCCTACACATAAAATATTTTTAGGTGGATTTGGTATTGGTGAAAGTATTTTCACATCCGCCAAAGGATAAAGATAGCTTTCAGATCCTTCTTTCACATTAATTTTATCAACAATTTGCTTAACATTTTGTACAAATTTGTCTCCCTTTGCGACACATTGCAAAAGAGTATTTGGAAAAGATGAAAGCTCAAATATATCTTTCTCTGCCTTTCTTAAATCGATAATCTTTTCACCGTGTACAAGCCCAATAAATTGTTCATTATGGATCATAGCTGTTACGAATTTCATGTAGCCCCTCCTATTGGTGGATATAGTTCATTTGTATTGTTATCAATCTGCTTTGTTAATTCTTTTATAGGTATTGTAAGAATATTCGATAAACACCTACAAATTTCCTTCAAAAATAATGGTGATGTTTGTCGTTTTGCAAATGGACCACTGTGCTGCCAAGGACCATCTGTTTCTATTAAGAGCTGACCAATTGGTATCTGTTTAACCATTTCTATATCTCTTTTACGATAGCAAACTTCAGGTGTAACTGAAACATAATACCCTAAAGAAATTATTTCGTTAATAACATTACTTGGTGCTTTTAGCCAATGAAAATGTGCTTTTTGAATTCCATGCTTTTTTAAAAATGATAGGGCAATTTCCGATTCTTTATGGACAGCATGGAGTGCTACAGGTAAATTCACCTCTTTTGCAACCTGTAAAAAAGCTTCCAAAACATAGTAAAATTCATCCGCTGAATAGTGCTCTAAAAGTTCATTTTTCTGATAAGTTGGCAGACCAATTTCACCAATTCCTGAAAGCATGTGCTTTTCACTTTTAATTAAAGCTATTAATTCTTCTAATTCCTGTTTAGTTGGTGGCGGTGCTTCTGGGTGGTGTCCAATCGCAGCGCGAACAAAATGTGGAAATTCTTGTTTTAGTTTTAAGATCTCATAGCTTGAACTTAAATTCGTTGCGACTGCTACAACTCCGTCAATTTCACGCTCTTGCCAAATAGAAATAGCATTCTTAATGACATCACGTTTATATTGATCAAGATGAATATGTGCATCAATCATTGGGAATCCTCCTACGAAATTTGTTTGAAGTGTGATGTATAAACACAATTGATTTTTGTCAAATCCCTATGCCTAAACCCTTATATGTAGAATTTTGTATTGTTTTTTGTTATTTTAGCGAATGTGATTTTTTTCAAATGATCCGTTGTATAATAGCCTTGTCCTAAATGAAGGACGATTTTTTGTTCCTTGGTGAATCATATCATGCTTAAAAATTAAATGAGAGATGGAGACAGAAAAATGGTTAGCAATGAAATAGAATTAATGAGAAAGAATTTAATTAATATGGCCATGAAGCATGGTGTAAACGCTATCGAAACGATCGAATGCAGTCAAAAACTCGATATCTTGTTACTAAAAGAAATTAAATGGAATAATGAGCACTATTTTATTAAAAAGGAAAACAAATAATAAAATGATAATAAGCCTAAAAGGAATGGAAAGATTACTCTTTCGCCTTTTTATGATCAATTTTCATAAGCATAAGGATCGAATCCTTCACATTCATACTCCTCTGTTAAACAGATAATTTTTCCACGTTTATCACACATTTACTGATAAGATTCATAAAGTATATCAAAGCAAACTTCAATTTTAGATAAAAGGAATGTTTATTATGCCAGCTATTGTAGGTGCCTTTAAAGTAAATAGTGTAGGTACAAGTAGCATTGTTCATATTGGAGATGTGATAACCATTTCTCCATATAGCGAAGTTAAAACCTTTGCTGGTGCTGGTTCCTTTAACACTGGAAATGGACTTAACATTTACAATCAAAATTCAGTGACAAATACGTATGATAATGATGTTATCGATCAACCGATTGCTGGAAATTTATAAGGAGTGTTGGCGATGAATTTTTATATTAATCAAACCATTTGTATTAATTATTTACGAGTCGATGCTGTCAGCAATTCTTCAGTCTTACAAATTGGTAGTGCTGGTATTATAAAGCCCCTATCAAATCTTTACAACACAGGCGGTTTCACAGAACCTGCACCACAAATTGAAACTGAAGCGCCTAGTGGAGTTGTTTCTGAAGAAGAGGCAGAAGAATCGTTCGTGCCCCTTACCTCACCTGCGATTCCTCCATTTAGGTAACTTCTATTACGGAAGTTTTCTGTCCACTCATGATTAACAAAATAGGCATTCACCCACTTTAAGCTTTTTGCATATCATGTTAGTATCAACTTTTTGTGCTAAGAAATAGAGGTGGGTGATGTAGTTTGTATTATAACGAAATAACGAAATACTTACAGCAACTTCATCAATATGTCCAACAACAGGAACAACAAATCCAACATTTGAATGAAATGATGCGCGGACTAAAAAAAGATATGGAAGAAATGAAGAAACAATCTTACACAAACATTGATAAAATTGAATATAAATTTGATCAATTAAAAGTTGAACATCTTACTGGTACACTGAATATTGGGCTAAATCCTTCTGATCCCGGGCAGATTGATAATTTTGATGTCCATCAAAATGGGATGAATGTAAATGGAGTACAACAACAATTAAGACAACAACTTTTTCAGCAATGCAGTGAAGAAGTGAATCAATTTTTAAATAATGATTGTAAAAGTCTAATTGAACAGGCAGAACAGCATTATGATTTACGACTCGATGATCCGCATCGCAGGCATATAATTGAGGACATTCGCAAACAAATTGATAGTCGCATCCATTACTATATCAATGCGCAACCATTAACAGAGCAAGATTCCCTATTAGATAAAAAACAAGAAATCCTCCTACATGTTAAACAAGATGTTGAAAATTCTATAAAGCACTTTTTAGATCATCTCCCGAAAGATTCGTCATAGAAAACGGCAGCCGCCTTGTTCAGACACGCAAGATTAGGAAGGACATTGATTGATTGATTGATTGATTGATAGTTGTCCCCGAGATTATTACAAAAATGACGTCCTTTTTCAGTTACTGCACTTACACGGCCTGTGCTTCGGGTTTAGCGGTGAAGATAGACTTTAGAAATAGAAAAAGAATACTCTGTCACTAGAGCTAGTCAGACATAAGGAGTTGGTAAAAAATGAATTTCACAGTTGTAAATCGATGCCTGCAAGTTGGAGCGGTCAATATTATCGGAGTATCTAGTTCTTCTGTCTTTTTAATTGGCGATACAAATACTATTACACTTTCATCTACTTTTGATACACCACCTGAATCTCTCATCATCGGTGCTTATGTACCGTTGGCACCACAATGATTAGTCGATACTCAAAAGTCAA
Source organism: Metabacillus sediminilitoris (assembly GCF_009720625.1). NCBI lineage: Bacteria > Bacillati > Bacillota > Bacilli > Caryophanales > Bacillaceae > Metabacillus > Metabacillus sediminilitoris. The sequence goes on along the minus strand of NZ_CP046266.1, from coordinate 893,072 downwards.
TACAGCTTACGTTAGTTCGATCGGGATTAGCTCTGTTTTTCAAATTGGCGATTCTATGGAAATAACACCAGAAGTAAATGTATTGGCAGTCCAACGTGAAGAAGAACGGCATTTCGGAACCGAAGGCGATCTATCACAATATCCGATTTTTCAAGAGGAAATTCCTCAACCTATTTTATATGAACGGTTAACAACAAATTTCTTTCATGAAAATCCTTCAATTAATGTAAACAGAATCGATATTTTGGCTATATCCAGTTCATCTATTGTTCATATTGGATCAACAAAAGATATTACATGTGTGAATCGAACAAAACATATCCGTCATTATAAAGAGAATCCCCATCGGTAGACGGAGCTTTATCCACCGCTACTAAGCAGCGAGACTAAACATGCTAAGATAACTCATCCTGTGTCCTTTGCCTGACATGGACGTCCTGCTAATCCATCGTCAGGCATTTTTGGCAGTTATTATGGCTAAAGGCTAGAGGTGGTACTGCGCATTTAGTATATTTTTCACTTTTCAAGTGAAAGACGAACATTCCAAAAAACAGATGCATAAAGTAAAGTACCATTGAATTTAAAAAGGATGTTTTAATATGCCCGCAATTGTAGGTCCGATCAAGATTAATAGTATTGGTGGCGGAGTGGTTAACTTCGGAGATTCCTTTTATCTATCTCCTAAAAGCCAGTCAAAAACAGCCTCAGGCTCTGGCGGGGGAAGTACAGGAGATTTTCATATTATTAATAATGGCATTAGCGTCACAAATATGATTGATCCTGATGTTACAGATCAAAATATGGTGGCTAACAATTAGACATGAAAAAGCGCCTTCACGTATTATCACAACAGGCAGTCAAATACATGACATTCCTCTTTAGCATGTATTTATTATCCCCTGAGTGAGTGATGATGGGCGCTTTTTCTTTGTAAAAATACCTTACATTAGACTTATGAAAGACTGTTCATCTGCATTCTTATCTTGTTTTGGCCTTCTTTTCCGTTCTTTTCAACTTTCGTCTTTTATAGGAATATTAGAATTATAAAATACAAAAAGCCTACCCACATTTAATTGGATAGACCTGAAAACACAATAGCTTGAAATAGACATCCTACGAAACAGCTTATAAAGATTCTAAATAAACTGTTGAGCCTTTTCCTGAAGGCTCGGCCGGTTCAACTATTAATTTTCTTGGCAACCTTGCACGAAGTTCACCGACATGGCTTATGACGCCTACTGATAAGTTTTGAGCTTGGAGCTTTTCAAGAGCTGTGATAACTGTATCTAGCAGATCAACGTCAAGTGTTCCAAATCCTTCGTCAAGGAAGAAGAATTGAAGTGGATATTCTCCACGAAGCTGAATTTGCGTTGATAGTGATAATGCTAACGCAAGTGATGTTAAGAAGGTTTCTCCACCAGATAGTGTTGAAACAGGTCTTCTGACCCCGCCATTTGCATCATCTCTCATGATAAAGCCGCCTTGAGAGTCAACCTCAATCGCATATCGACCGCGTGTTAACATACTAAGCCGTTCTGACGCATCGCGGCTTACTTGTTCTAGCTGTTCTTCTGCAACATATTCAACAAAGCTGTTACCTTTAAAAACGGATTGGAGTTTTTCAAGCTTTTGCATCATATCATCGAGATCTTTTTGCCGATTTTCTATTTCCATAAAACGCTCATGCTTTTCTAACAAAACTTGAAGAGCATTTGCTGCTGCCCCTTTGTTCGCAACCGCTTCGTCAACCTGCTCTTTTAGTTCCATTTTTATTTGTTGAATTTGCTCCCAATCCTCTAATGAAAGCTGGTTTCCTGAAAGTTTTTCTTCAATACGGCGCAGGTCTGTTGTTAGCTGTTTTACTTTATCGGTATATTCCTCTATTTTTGTCTTCATTTCCTGTTTGATCTCAGCAGATAAAATGGAAGCAAGTGTTTCCTCGACCGTTTTGAATGAAGTCTCTTCACATGCTGATTTCCATTTTTCATAAGCCAATTGGAGTTTATGTGATGTTTGATCAAAGGATTTTTCACAAGCAGCAAGCTCGCTTTGCAGCTGATGCAGCTGACTAGACTTCTGTTGCCATGCTTGATACATGTCATTTTCTTTTGAAGTTAATTGCTTTAATTGTGCTTCTGTTTCCTCAATTTGTAAGCTTATTCGGTTTTCTGAATCAACTTCATTTAGCTTATCCTGCTTTTCACTAATAAGCTCCTCCCGATTTTTGATTGAGGCTTGTAATTTTATTTCTTGTTCAGATAGTTGCTGATTTTTATGCTCATGTTCTTTTACAAGCACTTCTTTTTCTTCAATAAATGAAATGCTTTTTTGAATTCGTTCATTTAATAGTTCAAATGCTTCATCTTTTTCTACAATTTCCTTTTGCAGCTGTTCAACCTTTTCAAGTGGAATGGTTGGAAATTGATCAGAATAGGCTGTTCGCACTTCCTCATATTTTTGTTGATTTGCTTGCTGAACCCGAATCCATTCATCCCCATCCTGTGATGCCGTCTTGATGAAATCATTTCTTCTCATTTCTTCCTGCTGTAACTCACGAATTTGTTTCATCATTTTTTCTATTGATGCTCTTATTTGCAGAAAATCTTGCGTTATTGCTTTGAATTCACCTTTAAATGTCTTATATCCTTCTTCAACTGGCAGCTCTTGATTGTTTGAAAACACCTTGTTAATTTGTGCTTCTTTTATTTGTTTAAGCTCATGAAGATATGAAAAATCATTCATTAATTGTTGGGAAAGGCCTTCAAGCTTTATTTTAATGGCATGGCTTTCCTGACTTAAGCTTTGTAAACGCTCAAGCTCTGCCTTTATTGCATCAGATTGCTTGTTGGCAACATCATTATCAACTTGATCAATATGAATAGGGCTTGGATGACTACATGATCCACATACAGGACAAGGCTCTCCATCACTTAGCTGCTTAACTAATTCAATCGCTAGTTTTTGACTTTTCGCTTTTTCTTCCTTCTCTAATAAGGCATCTAATTGATACTTTACCGTTTGAATGTATCCAGCATGTTCCCGTTCCCTTTCAGATGCTAGAAAATAAAGCTGGTTTAGACGAATAAATTGTTCTTGAAGTTGCAGTTTTTCTTTGGTTATTTTTTCCGTTAACACAGTTACCTTTTGTTTTTCTTGCTGAATGGCTGCTGTTTTTTTATTAACTTGTTCTGTTGCTTCCCTTACTTTTTGCTGAATTTGTATAACCATCTGCTTTGCTTCTAAGGCAGCACGAATTTGTTCTCGATCTTTTGCCATTACTGTTTTGGTTTTTTGTTCATCCTTTAATGCTTGCTGTTTAAATTTAGCTTTCTCAACAAAACTCTTTGCTTCTGCTAATTGTGTATTGTTTCTTTCCTGCTGCTTTTTTAGTTCAAGCCTTTTTTCCTGTAGATTATTTAATTGGCTTTTATCAGATTGAAGCTCTTCCTCTACTTTTTGCAATTGTAGAAGTTTTTCTCGTTTTGCTACTAAAATCGGCTCCTGTGTAGCTTTGTTTTGACGGATTTCTTCATATGAACGACTAATCGTCTCATACTGCTCCTTTACGACAACATACTGTTTTTTTGCCGAGGCAAGATTAATTTCTGCTTCTTTTTGCTCTTGCTGCAGCGCTTGAAGAGCCTCAGCATATGGACGCAGTGACTCAGCTTCTTCTGCCTTTTTCAGCTGATTTTGTATGTCGTCGATCGTATCTTCTTTTGCTGCTAGTATAGCTTTTTCCTTTTCAATTTCCGCTTTTTGCTGTTGAAGTTGCCAGATTCCTTGCTTTTTTTCATGATCCTTTGTAACAGTTTCTAGCTCTGTCTGACGTTTTTTCAAAAGCAATTCTGCATCTTTCAGACGATTTTCAGCATCCTTCACAGCCTGTGATGAAGCATCCCCTAAGCCTTTCTTCTCTGCATCAAGCTCGTCACGATTAATTTTTGTTGATGTGACTCTTTTTTTCAATTTTTTCATTAACTGATCGCCATATTGTTCAAGATGAAATAAACGCTGAAGCATTTGGCGTCTTTCCGCACCTTTTAATGAAAGAAATTCAGCAAATTTCCCTTGTGGAAGCACTACTGCACGGGTAAAATCATCGATGGTTAGGCCGAGTAATCCATAAACTTGTTCATTTACATCCACTGCTTTATCTGCAAGAACAACCCTTTCCTCACCAGCTTCGATTAAACGACAAATCGCTGTTTTCACTCTTATTTCATCTGTTCGTTTGAAAACACGTTCAACAGTATAACATTTCCTCCCAGATGCATTTTCAAGCTCAAAAGTAAATGACACCGTCAATTGATCTTCTGCATGATTTAGTATTCCGTACGTATTATTCATCGCTCGTTCCACTTTTCCATACAAAGCAAGTGTCATCGCATCTAAAATGGAAGATTTTCCACTGCCCGTCGGTCCAAAAATCCCGAAAATTCCACCATCACATAATGAATCAAAGTTAATAATCTGTTTTTCTCTGAAACTATGCAATCCGGAAACAGCTAACTCGATCGGTTTCATGTCTCATCACATCCTTCAAGATCATCATCCTGTTGAACTAGCTCTAAGAAAAGCTTCACTAGCTCGGGTTCAGGTTTTGCCCCACCTGTTTGCTTTTCGTAAAACTGTGAAAATAATTGATCAATAGGCAAATTAGCTTGTCGTGTTGCAGCAACCTCAAGCTCTTTTTGAAAAACAGGGCGAATATGAATGAAGCCAGGATGCCATTTACGCAACCGATGGATTTCTTCAATTGATAGAGTCGAAGTTAAATGGATTTCTAGGTCGATCCATGCGGAAGCATCTCTACCTTCCTCTAACCAACTATGCACCTGACTTATTCCTTCAGTTGCCTTCCACTTAACAAGCGGTTTTCCTGAAGATAACGGGATTTCTCTCATCTCAACTGGCTGACCTGGATCTGCCTCTAAAATAGTGACCGACTTCGCATAGCCAATTTCGGAAAAGCTGTAGGCAAGCGGTGAACCAGAATATCTTGTTAACGTGCTTGCACGTTTTATGTTTTGCGGGCGATGTAAGTGCCCTAATGCAACATATTGTGCCGCTTCCGGCATACTTGTTGCAGCAACCGTGTAAGCTCCTCCAACCTCAATTGGACGTTCTGAATCAGATGTGCTTCCACCTGCAACATGTATATGACTCATAGCCATGTTTACAGTATTTGGTTGGAATTGCTTACTCATGATTGAAAAAAGCTCGCGAATTCTTTCATCATATTTATTTCGTAAAAGGACTTCATCATGTGTTTCTGACAGTACTTGCTCAAGTCTAGCTTCTGAAGGGTATGCAAGCGCTGCAACGATCATCTGCTGCTGTGCATGCGGAACATTCACTTTTAAAACCTCATGGCTAGGATAACCGATTAAATGAATTGAATGGTTCCCAGCTAAAGGAGATGCTGCAGACAAGCGATCTGGATTATCATGATTTCCAGCAATCACAATGATCGGACGTTTCCCTTTATCAGATAAACGCGATAGTCCATCATAAAACAACTGCTCAGCAGCTGCAGGTGGATTTACCGTATCAAATGCATCACCAGCCATTAGAATGGCATCTACTTTTTCTTCCTCAACGATCTTAACGAGCTCGTCTATAAATTGTGCTTGCTCTGCTAAACGACTTCGCCCTTCCAGCGATCTGCCTAGGTGCCAGTCAGCTGTGTGCAATATTCGCATTTGTTATAACTTCCTTTCAGACAGTATCTAGGCTTGTTGCAACTGATATCATTCACAACAAGCCTGTTTTTACTAAACAAATATGGAGTACCAGTGCTTGATTGAAAGCAGCGATTCTAAAAATGAAAACAACGGTATTTAAAAGTAGTCAGCAAAAATTTACATATATTGAAAAGTTAACCAAGAGGGTTCCGTCATCTTCCTACATGTCAATTAAATAGCCGCCGTCAAAGAAAAATAAATATTTTTCATTAAGTGGTCGATGGATAATGTCTTCAATTGCTTTTGTATATAAAGCAATTTGAACACGATAACGGTCTTTTAAGATTTGTTCCGCTTCTTCAATTCCCTTTGGAAAACGATCTTGGATTGTATCTGTTTTATAATCTAATAAAACGGTGCCTTCTTCATCTTCAAATAAACAGTCAATGACACCTTGTACTAAAATCGGTTCATCCACCATATCGTCATATAACTTCTCTGCTTGCAGGGCATAACTAAATGGAACTTCACGATAAACCTGTTTAGCACCTAGTAGTCTTTGCCCTATTCTTGATTCGAAAAATTCAACGATTTGCTCACTATTAATCACTTCAGCTAATTCTTTTGAAAGGATCTCTTTAGCAACTAGCTCCTGAATTTTTGCTGCCACATCGTCTTTTGTAACCGGACCATCCAGCTTCATATGCTGCATGACCGTATGCATAGCTGTTCCACGCTCCGCTGCAGAAACCGACTTACTTTGCATAAAACTTGGTCGGTTATATAAAAAACCTTGTGAGGACTGCCTTCTTAGCAACTGTTGATCACTATATTCATCCTGAACTTCCCGTTGTCTTTTTAATTCTGATACTGATTGCTTTGAACGGTTCCGAGTTGCTGCTCTGTATGGATAATCCCAAGTAAGTTGATCTTTTACTTGTTGTTTATGTTCACTTTCAATTGAAACGATTTCCCCGTGGCTAATTGCTGTTAACAGTTCCTGATTTAACTCTTGCTCAGCCTTAAATGTTTCAACTAATTCCTCGCTCTTCACCATTTCAATTGTCCATTTTGACGGATGCTGTGAAAGCTCTTCATTGAAACAATGTTGCCCTTCACTAAGTGCAACACTGTCACGGTGGCGAACTAAGGCCGGTCCAATCCAATCTAGGTAGCTTTTCGCCTTTGCCCGTTCGAAATCTGGTAACAGCCACTCTGAATGGGAAAGCTGATTACGCCAATCGGCTAACTTCTTATCAGGACTCTTTAAAGTGCCGAGTAAAAAAAGCTTTTCCTTTGCTCTCGTTAACGCAACGTACAACACCCGCATCTCTTCAGCGAGAAGTTCCATCCGCATTTTCTTTTTTAAAGCAATATAAGGCAGCGTTGGATAGCTTACACGTAATTTAGGATTGATCAATTTTGTTCCAAATCCTAATTCCTTATCAAGTAAATATTTTTTATTAAGATCCATCATATTAAATTGCTTTGAAAGCCCCGCAACAAAAACAATTGGAAACTCAAGGCCTTTACTGCTATGAATCGTCATTAGCCGTACGACATCTTCTTGCTCCCCAAGCGCACGAGCTGCACCGAGGTCATCACCACGCTCTTGCATTCGTTCAATAAACCGTAAAAATCGAAAGAGACCTCTAAACGATGTCGCTTCATATTGGCGGGCGCGGTCATAAAAGGCACGTAAATTTGCTTGACGCTGTTTTCCCCCTGGCATTCCACCTACAAAATCAAAAAACTTTGTATCACGGTAAAGCTGCCATATTAAGTCGGAAACGGCTCCTTGCCTTGCTCTATCACGCCATTCTTGTAAAAGCTCAACAAAGCTATTCAATTTTTCAAATAAATTTTGGTTCATCAATGAACCTTTTGCTAAAAATGCCTTCAAAGCGTCATAATAGGTTCCCTTTTTATCAAATGTACGAATAAGTGCTAACTCATTTGCATTCAAACCAACGACAGGTGACCTAAGCACAGAGGCTAATGGGATGTCCTGAAATGGATTATCAATTACTTTTAATACAGATAGCATAATCGCTACTTCTGTCGCTTCGAAATATCCATTAGAAAGATTTGCATATACAGGAATTCCCGCCTGTTTAAACTCTTCCATAATTTGTGGTGCCCATGGCATTGAGCGGAGGAGAATGACGACATCGCGATATGTGATAGGACGAGTTCCTCCGATGTTACGATCATAAACTTGGAATTGTTGATCGATAAGTAATTTAATCTTTTTTGCCATTAATCTAGCTTCAAGCTGAACGGTTTCTAGTTCTTGTTCATCAAATAAACCAGATTCCACACCCTGTTCTGTGTCTTCATCATTTCCGCCGCGTTCAATTAGCAGCAGCTCCGTACTCATCAACTCATTTTCAGGATATGTTGCACCAAGCTTTAACTCTGCATCATGATCATAAACAATTTCTCCGACCTTCTCGCCCATGATTTGCTTAAATAAATAATTCGTTCCATCGAGTACTTCTGCACGACTTCGGAAGTTTTTTGACAAATCAATTCGCATTCCCGTGCTGTCAGCTGTTTGGGTAAAACGCTTGTACTTGCTTAAGAATAGAAACGGTTCTGCCAAGCGGAATCGATAGATCGACTGTTTCACGTCACCAACCATAAATAAATTCCCTGAAGCTTCCTCATCTTTTGTGACAAGCTTTAAAATCGATTCTTGAACAAGATTTGTATCCTGATACTCATCGACTAAAACTTCAGCAAATTGCTGTTTATAATACAATGCTGCTTCACTCGGTTCATTTTCCGCTGGCTGGAGAATTTGTAAGCAATAATGTTCTAAATCGGCGAAGTCAACAATCCCTTTTTCTTTTTTCATTCCTTCGTAGCGGTCTGCAAATTGTTTGACAAGAGATACAAGCTTTGTCACTACTGGTTTTAAATGCTCGAAGTCTAACAAGTAATTGGTAAGAGATCGTGAAAACATGTCATCTCGCAGCTTATCAATTTGATCCTTTGCTGCTTTACGCAATGATGTTACTTGATCTGTTAAGAATTTATCATACTGATCACCTTTGACAATCTTTGCTCTTGAAGGTTTAAACGTCTTGATTTGCTCACTTAGCTGCTCCCATGAATGCTTTACTCTTAAAAGCTCTGAAACTTGTTTCAAGTCATCATCTAGGTTGGCCGCTCGCGGTGCTGGCCCACCGGGAAGTTTGGTGATTTCCATTGCTTGCAAAAGCTGTTCCTTTGCTCCTTCTAGCTGCATAGCAATATCCTCCAATAAATATTGGACAAATGGCAAAGATTCAACTTTTGTTTCTTCACTAAGATCATACTTGGCTGTGAGCTGGTCCAGCCAAACAGCTGGTTTCGGATGTGAGCGTGAAAAAAAGTAAAGCTCGCGGATTAATGTTTGCAATTCAACATCATTTCGGTCAGATGTGTAGCGATCAACAAGGTCGAAAAAGTCCTCGTTACCCTCCTGGCTATACTCTTCCTCAAACATCTCATCAAGCACTTCATCAATCAGTAATTGACCTTCTGTCTGATCCGCGATGCGAAAACTTGGATCAATGTTAATCAAATAATAATATTTTCTCACAACTTGCAAACAGAACGAATGAAGTGTTGAAATGGACGCCTTGTTTAATAATGTTAGCTGTCTGCGTAAATGGAGGGAGGATGGGTTTTCCTTTAATGCTTTTTCCAGTGCTTCCCCAATACGGCTTCGCATTTCAGCTGCAGAGGCGTTTGTAAATGTCACAACAAGCAGTGCATCAACATCAACTGGATTTTCTTTGGAAATAATTTTTCGAATAATTCGTTCTACTAATACGGCTGTTTTTCCAGATCCAGCTGCTGCTGCAACTAAAATATGCTGTCCGCTTGAGACAATTGCCTTCCACTGATCATCTGTCCATTGGCTATTTTCGGGCTTTGAAGTCATCTCACTCATTGCCTTTCCCCTCCTCTCTCATTCTTTTTAATACATCATCATTTTTTTCACTTTTTAATATGCGATATTGATTTTCCGATAAGGATTCATCAAATTGGCAGACAGATTTATATTCACAGAATGTACATGGCATTTTGTCCTTTAACTTATAAGGACTAATATCAATAATTCCGTCCGTGATATCCGTTCCGATCTTTTTAAATGTTGAACGAACGTGATTTCTTAATAGATCAAACTCATCTTTACTTGCTATTGATGAAGTGGAACGAAATCCACCTTCTTTTTTCAAACCCGCAGCAATAATGTTTGACGTACTGCCTTCGCTTAAATTGTTATCCATTAAACGGACTGCTTCCTCATCACCAAGCAATAGTCCTTTCATTTTAAACTTCTTAAAAATTTCATCATCAAGCTTCTCCTCCGATAACAGTGTATTTGCCTGTATCATTGGATCATGAACATGAAAATATAAAACACCTGCTGGAGTAGCTTCTACACCTAACCATTTACTTGAATTAGATATGATGACATCCAAGTAAGTAAGCATTTGCAGGGCCAAACCGTAGTAAACTTCTGATAACTGAACATTTTTATCACTTGATTTATAATCAACTATTCTCAGGAGTACTCCATTTGAGCCTGTTGCTTTGTCCACTCGGTCAATTCGACCTGCTACCTCCATCGTACAGCCATTTGGCAGGGTGAAGCGAATAGGCGGAAGTTCGCCGCCTTTTCCAAAACCAAGCTCTAAGCCAATGGGTGCAAAGCCGCTAGCCTTCGCATGATCACTTAAAATTTTTGAAGCGCGAGCAAGGATTTTTTGTAACTTTCTTTTTATATAATGATAACGATTCGAGCTAAGCAAAATCTCCCTTTGGAGGCGTGGTGCAAGCTTTTCAACCGCATCATTTGCAAGCCGTTCACATTGCTCCTTTGTCAGTTCCTTCCAATCTTTGTTAAGCTCTTGTAATCGGTCGGAAATAAGTTTGAGGGATGAGTGAAACATTTGACCGATATCTGGAGCTTCCAGCTTAAAGAATTGTCTTTCTCTTAGCTTTAATCCGTGTGTAGCAAAATGTGAGAATGGGCAGCTAGTAAACTGCTCCATGCGCGACACGCTTCCTTGGATATGTTCACCATACAATTCGCGGCTTATTGATGTTTCCAGTTGTTCTGGCTTGTTTTCATAAGATAAGCTGCTTAACACTCTTTTCGTTAATGTCTGATTTTCAGATGTAACAAAATGGTTATAGGCATCCCACCAAATTGGGAGAATTGGATATCCTCGCTTCCATGATTGAAGCTGTGAGGTGACATATGATAACGTCACATTTTTATTTACTATAAATAAAAGCTGTTCTTCTAAAGATAGAACTTCAGGCTCATTAAGAAGTCGACGCTTTTCAATCGTTGGAAACATCTCTTCAATACGTTTCACAATAACAGATGGAAGCAAGGATTTTCCTTCTTCATCTGCCATTGGATAGGATAAATAGAGCTTTTCAGATGGACTTGATAACCCCATATAAATAATGAAGTTTTCATCAAGGAGCTGCTGTCTTGCAGATGGAGCAAGATCGATTCCTTGATAGTGTAAAGCCTCTCGATCATCCTCAGTTAATATACCTTCCTCTTTCGGTCTTGCAGGAAGAACGCCATCATTCGCTCCTAAAATGAAAGAGCATTTAATATGGAAAAATCTCGATCTCTCAAGATCTGCTATTAAAACTTGATCAATGGCAGGCGGCACGAGAGAAAACTTCATTGATTCGAGCCCTGTTTCAAGAATCTCTGCAAATAGTTTTATGGACACTTGTTCATCTTTTAGCATTTCAACAAATTCATCTAAGAGACTAATAACAGCCTGCCAAGCTTGATCATGCTCTCTCGCTTCTAACAGGAAGCCCTTTTCTTCGGCATTCATACGTAGACTTTCCATTTTTTCTGGTATCTGTAAATCTTCTAAATAAAGATAAAGCGCCTCGGCAAGTGCTTGTCCTGTTTTGCTTCGTTTTAGTCTTTTTTGCAATGTTGTAATTGGTTTAACAACAATGTCTCGAAGCTTGTTCAGTTTTTCTTCCATTTGCTTTTCTTCATCTGTTACAACAAAGTCATCCTCAAGTGTATAAAAGCGGCGATAACGGAAACGTTCATCCTTTGTCCACCTTGACCCTTGAATCCCATAAGAAAGAACATAGTTTTCTAAAAGATCCATTTCCTCACGCATTGTTTCTTTATTCACTTCGAAAGGAAAAAGTAACTCTGTTTTTATTGCGCGAAAAACAGCTTCATATCGCCAATGACCATTAATGATTTCTAACGTAGAGCGAATGAGCTCAACTAAGGGATGGTTAAGCATAGAACGTTTTTGATCTATGAAAAAAGGAATCTCATAATCACGAAACACTTGTTCAATGACATCACGATAGTCGTTTGAATTCCGAATAAGCAGTGCAATATCACGATAACGATACTGTTCCTGTCTTATTAATTTGTGGATTTGCCGCGCAATCCCTTCCACCTCTGAGCGGCGATTTGCAGCTTGAAAAATCGTCACATTCGGATGATCCTCAAACACACTTGTTGGCCGAGTATCGAAACATTTTTCTACATGTTTTAAAGAGGGATGATGATAACGATGCTGTTCCCTCAATAACAGCGGTTCGTCTACTTCCATTCCTTCTTCGAGGGCAAGCTTGTGTAGTTTATTGTATGTTTTACCTGTCATTTGAAATAGGTGCAGCTCATGAGGCAAATGCTCTTCATATGGCTTGTCAGCTGTGAGAGAAATTTTCACATTCGCAGCATGCTTCATCAATGCTGATACAACTTCATACTCCTGTGGTGTAAAACTATGAAATCCATCAATATAAAGATCTGCAGAGCGCAAATAGTCAGAATCTTGCACTTTCTCTGAAAGCAAGCGTAAATAATCCTCTGAATCTACATATTTTTCACTAAGTTGAATTTCTAGCTGTTTATATAATAAAGCCATATCATGCAGCTTATCTGTTAATGATTTTTTATCTTGATCAGTATTGGCACTTGTTAAGTAATTCTCAAGTTCTTGCGGTGTGAGACAATATCGTTTAAATTCAGTTAACATCACTTCCAGCTGTTCAATAAACCCATTCTTATCACTAGCCTTTGTGAATACTTTAAATTCCTGTTTATATTGTTCAACTAGCTTTCTTAACATCATTTGAATTCCTGTGCTTGAAAGATGATGACGTGTCATTCCGCCGGTTTCCTGGAGAATTCTCCATGCTAAACGACTAAAACTAAAGGTTTGGGCACGAATCATCCCGCCTAAATTAGGCGTTTTTATTAATTCATACTCTGCTCCAAAAGTCATCTGATCAGGAACAAGATAGATAATTGGACGACCCATTGGTTCTTCAAATAACTTCATTCTTATTTCATTTAAGATTGTTTCTGTTTTACCGCTCCCTGAGCGGCCTAGAATAAATTGAATGCTCATGCTTATTCCCCGCTATCAATTAATATTTAAGAAAAAGGCAAGAGCCAGTTCAGCAATGTATAAACTGGAGAACTCCATATAGATGTTGCCTTAGCATACAAAGAGTGTGACGTTCACTGCCCATGAAAGCTAAGTACAAAGAACTATATCCTCATTCCTTTTAAAAAATAAATACCACAACTAAACAGTGTGGTAAAACATGACTTATTTTGTTTTTATCTATCTCTTATATTTTACTTTACTTTTTAAGTAAATTCCATTTAACGCTCCCTGCTTTGTATCCAAGAAAGCTTTCATTTGAATAAAAAATGCTAACCCATAAGACAATAACTTCTTCTTTCCGAGAAGTTAATTCTATTGTGAGTTAGCATTATTTTCGATCACCGGCAGTCCCAATTACATCATCCATTTTCACTAAACCAAAATGACGGCTATCCCTGCTTTGAAGACGATTATCTCCAATGACAAAGATATATCCTTTTGGAATTTTAATATCATTTGTAATTTCTTCAAGTGTGAAGTTTCCTGTTAGTTTAGTAACATTAGAATTGTCCTTTAAAGGTAAAAATGGTTCGTTAACTGCCTTGTTATTGACATAAAGCTGATCATCCTTGTAATGGATTTCATCACCTGGTAGACCAATCACTCTCTTTACATAAATCTCATCACTGTTCGGTGGATAGAAAACAACAATATCGAACCTCTTTAACGGAGTAAAATACACTCCCAACTTATTAATAGATAGCAGACGTCCTTCCTCATACGTCGGCTGCATTGATACACCTTCTACTTTATATTCAACAAAAATCAGGTTTTTCAATAAAATAGCTACTAAACAAACACCTACAGTTGTAAAAGCAATTCGCCGTTTTTTCATAAACCCTCCTACAACATTTAGCGACCTCTATTTTTTACAGTTGATGACATATTTAAACGTTTTTCAACTTGTTTGCCAACAATCCATAATAAAAAGATGACAAGTCCGACAATAATGGATCTAATCGGTTGTGTGAATAGAGCTTGTATATCTTGACCAATAAAACTAACCATAAAAATCATAACAAACTTACCTGATAAGACCGCTAAGATAAATTGCCAAACATTTATTCTCGACATCCCGGCAACAACATTAATCGCAGCGGAAGGTGTAAATGGAAAACATAAAATGAGAAATAACGGGCTAAACCCTCTGCGCTCAATCCAAGTTAATAACTTTTTTATTGCCTTTTTCTCTTGCAAACGTCTAAAAAATCTCCACTTCCCTAACTTTCTCATAATGATAAATACAATAATAGCACCTGAACAAGCCCCAATCCAAGATAAAAAAAATCCCAGCCAAAGTCCGAAGGAATTTACATTCGCGACAATGAATACAACAAGTGGCAAAAATGGGAGAAATGATTCTATCAATGGTAATAAGATGGCAAAAAAAGGACCTAGCGAACGGTACGATTCAAATAACTGCATTAAATGCTCTAAAGTAAAAAATTCCTGTAGTGTCTCCGGGTTCATATTATGCTCCTCAATCTAATCCTTTGGTATCTATTTTACATATTTAACACATAATTTGAAACCCTATCCAGTATCCAATATTAAAGGGATGGAGACTTGCGAAATTTTTTTAGATCATGTATGATGAAATAGAACAAACGTTCTGTTTTAAGGGGGTATTTCTTTGACTAGGATACCGAAAGATATTCGTGAAATGATTGAACAATCCATCTATTTACCAATGGCCGTTACAATCTTTAATCGCGATCTATCTATCATTCAAAAAAGTCCATTTAAATTACATCGTCCATACTTAGCAATTGTTGAGGAATCATTAAGATTAGTACAAAATGATCTAGCTGCAGTTAGAAAAGAGCTGCATAAACGAAACATAAAAGTTCATGAGGTAGAGCGTGATGAAGCATTCACCTTATATTCTTTCCTCTATAACGGCTATGAAGAAAAACATAATTATTTTAATCCAAGAATACGTAACAAAGTATCTGAACTAATGGAAGATTATTTATTCAAGCCACAAAAATAGAATCATGTACATGTCATAAAATGGTCATCATAACAGACTAAAGACACCTTCTCTAGTATGAAGGTGTCTCCGCTGAAACCTTCATGGAAAAACATTATAATTTGCGAGTAATTTCCCTAATGATATGATCATAGAGTGTATTAACCTCTTTCTCACCATTCGGAAAGAGAAGCATGTTTAATTTTCGTTGCTCTTGTTCAATTCGTGAAGAAATAATCGTTGAAAGATACGAAGTTCGAAAAAGCTGTTTTTCAAAAGAACCTTGTGAAATAGGAATCGTGATTTGTTTACCATTTTTAAATGTGATCATTGTGTTATCATGTTCTGCTCTTGAATATTCTTTAACATAGTCATGTGAAACCCAAATACAATTAGGTCTTGTCGAGGATGTAGTGGGGAAAAAATAAATTGAATTTGCTGGGTCAATCACAATTGGTGATTTATGGGTGACACGTATAAGGTCTTTAGTCCCTTCTTTTCTCCCTACATAGCTGCTTCCAAAATATCGGCAACTATCATCAATGATCTCTATTGGACGCTTTTGTACAATCAGATCATCTTCATATTCAAGGATTTGAGAATACATATTACTAGAATCGGGTAAGATAGCCATTGTAAAACGATTGATAATGTAGTTGTCGACATAATTCTTAATTGAGTTCAATTTCTTCACTCCTCATACGATATTAGTAGGTAATATATACCATTCACAATCTAGCATGTACTTCCTAGAATTTCTATAATATTTACAAAAAATCAATAAAAAAATGACTTCTTTACATGTTTGTAAAGAAGTCATTTTTCAAAAATCTGTTCCGTAACATCCATAGATTCATTTTTTTCATCTAAGATCTCTATGCCAACAAGTGGATTTAAAGCAGTCGGAGAGATCTCAACTTCCCTATCTTTCGTCATCATTTCACACCCTTTCTAACAGTATCCCCAAATCATTGGTTCGCATACATTTTATCATGCACAAGAAATGCAGGATAACCATCTGACAGTTCTACATGTTAACTTGGAAAGCATGTTTGTGCTGAGCCGTTTCGAGTCCTATTCTATATATCACATTCATACCTTACATACAAAAAAAATTATTCCTATTAAATTTTTAAAAATTCTTACTATTTAGTTGATTTCTTCTCATTAATTCCATACAATATAAAAAAGGCATCAGGGGTGATCTTTAATGAAAAATAAAAAATCTTCTTACACTGAGATCATGAAGTCCCGAAACACAATGAAAAACGTTCCATCTGAGCATCCTGTATTAGACATGTATATTCAAATGATTATTGATGAGGCGCTGTTTATCAGGAACAAAGCATTGCTTGAAGAACGCATTGATGATGCACTTGACACAAAGAACAGATCATTATTTATGAGTTTATCAAAAGAATACAAGGTTTTACGTAAATTAGGATAAAGGCCGCCCCTATGGCGGTCTTTATTTTTGTTTCATCATTATTAAATTCTTCTGAATGTCTCAAAAACGCGAGGTTAATTACTACCTAGTGTAGGTTTTCTTTATCCCCCACAGATTCGCAGCGAGACTTATCACGCTAAAAACCCCCTTTGGCTTTCGCCAGACTTAGACGTCCTATCCTTCAGCCTGATCTTTACAGGCAAGTTATCTCCCATCTATTTCCCTGTGAATCTCTTCCATCGTGAAATTGAAGTTGTTTTTACTACCTGAAGATAAAAGGAAAGTTTAAGATTCTCTCCTGCGGGTACATAGTTGAATAAGTTCGATCATACAAATTAGGAGGAGATAATAAATGGACAACCAAATTACTAAAAACGTTGTGGGAGTATATGATACAGAACAAGAAGCGATTTTAGCTATAGAGGATCTGCAAAAACAAGGTTACAATTCAGAGGACATCTCCGTCATTAGTAAAAATCGAGATGATGTCGATGCGATTACAGATGAGACAGGTACAAAGGCTGGTGAGGGTGCAGCAACTGGTGCAGTAGCAGGCGGTACACTTGGAGGCATAGGCGGATTATTGGCTGGAGTTTCGGCTCTTGCTATTCCTGGTGTCGGACCGATTGTAGCAATGGGACCAATTGGTGCAGCCTTAACAGGAATTGTCGCTGGAGCTGGAATTGGCGGGTTATCCGGAGCTCTAATCGGCATGGGAATTCCAGAGGATGAAGCAAAAATGTACGATGAATCTGTAAGAGATGGTAAGATCCTAGTACTTGTTGAAAATAGAGGTGACTTTGTAAAGGATAGAGGACAAAATATTTCACGAGAAATAGATTCAACTCCAATTAACGGAAGCAACATTCGTCCAAAGGATGCCGATATGTATGAGGATCGTGATGTTTCCCTAAATAATCCTGATAATCGAGTGAATACAGGGACAAGCATAGATAGGAAATGGTAAGTGATCATACTAAAAAAAGATGATATGAAAGGAGTCCTTCTTTTTGAAGGACTCCTTTCGCGCCTACTTGTTAATCAAGCCTCCGTAAACTGCTCCGCCTCAGTAGATCCCTTCAAAGCAGTCGTCGACGAAGTCCCACCAGAAATAGTCTGTGCCACTTCATCAAAATATCCTGTACCAACCTCACGTTGATGCCTAGTTGCCGTGTACCCAAAAACTTCACTTGCAAATTCCTCTTGTTGAAGCTCAGAATAAGCTGCCATCCCTCGGTCACGATAGCCTCGTGCAAGTTCAAACATGCTATGGTTTAGCGCATGAAACCCTGCAAGTGTGACAAATTGGAATTTGTAGCCCATTTTTGCAATTTCTTTTTGGAAGGCAGCAATCGTATGATCATCAAGCTTTTTCTTCCAGTTGAAAGAAGGCGAACAGTTGTATGCTAATAATTTTCCTGGGAATTTTTCATGGATTGCATCAGCAAATTTTTGTGCTTGCTCAAGGTTTGGTTCAGATGTTTCACACCAAATAAGATCAGCATATGGAGCATATGAAAGTCCCCTTGAAATTGCTTGATCAATACCAGCTTTAGTACGGTAAAACCCTTCTATTGTACGCTCACCTGTTATAAATTCATGATCAGCAGGATCAACATCACTTGTGATTAAATCTGCTGCATCCGCATCTGTACGAGCAATAATAATGGTAGGTGTTCCCATCACATCAGCTGCTAATCGAGCTGAGATGAGATTTTTCACAGCTGTTTGTGTAGGCAATAATACCTTTCCGCCTAAATGTCCGCATTTTTTCTCAGATGATAATTGATCCTCAAAATGAACACCTGCAGCACCTGATTCAATCATTGACTTCATTAGTTCAAATACATTTAGCTGACCACCGAAACCTGCTTCTGCGTCTGCAACAATTGGTGCAAACCAATCGATATCTCCCTCACCTTCAAGATGTTGAATCTGGTCAGCACGTTGAAGTGCTTGGTTAATACGTTTTACTACATGTGGAACACTGTTAGCCGGGTATAAGCTTTGATCAGGATACATATTTCCAGAAAGGTTTGCATCTGCTGCAACCTGCCAGCCACTTAAGTAAATTGCTTTTAAGCCAGCTTTTATTTGTTGAACCGCCTGGTTTCCAGTTAAAGCACCTAATGCATGAATGTAATCCTCAGTATGAAGATAGTTCCATAATTTCTCAGCACCACGTCTAGCAAGTGTGTGTTCAATATCAATCGAACCTCTTAAGCGAATAACCTCTTCTGCGGTATATGGACGAATAATGCCTTCCCAGCGTTTATCAAGTTCCCAGCTATTTTGTAAAGCTTCCATTCTTTGACCGTTCATTTCCATTCCCCCATTATGAAAAATTTCATTGTTTATTCAAAATATATATCTATTTCAATATGAAAACTCGGTTAAAAGACGATAACATCCCTTTTTCAAGAAAAACAGTTACAGTTTTTCATAGCTTGGTAAAGTTAAAAAATCAACAAACTGCTCATTTTTTATAAGATCATCAAATACTTGAATAGCTTCAAAATATTTACCGCTACTAAACTTATCAATCCCTACTTCCTGCCTAATCTTACACACTTCTTCCTTTTTTAACTGCTCGTATAGGGTAAAGGTCAGCTTCCGTCCATCTTCTAAAATACCTTTTGGATGCCGGATCCATTGCCAGATTTGCGCTCTTGAAATTTCAGCTGTTGCAGCATCTTCCATTAGATTATGAATTGGTGCAGCCCCCCTGCCGCTTAGCCATGATGCAATGTACCGAATGCCAACATCGATATTTGTTCTAACCCCTTCTTCTGTTATCGTTCCATCTGGTACTTCTAATAAATCTTCTGCTGTCACCTTCACATCCTCCCGTTTACGATAAACTTGATTTGCTGTTTTCATATGTTCATCAAATACATCCATGGCAACTTTAACAAGTGCTGGATGTGCCACCCATGTACCGTCATGTCCATCTGTTGCTTCTCTTTCTTTATCAGCACGTACTTTAGCAAATGCACGTTCATTCGCTTCAGGATTGTTTTTTACAGGGATTTGTGCAGCCATTCCTCCCATTGCATGTGCGTTCCGCTTGTGACACGTTTTGATCGCCAGAAGGGAATAGGCTCTCATAAAGCCAACAGTCATGGTCACTTGTGCACGATCTGGCAGAATAGCAGATTCACAGTTACGTAGTTTCTTTAAATAGCTAAAAATATAATCCCAGCGGCCACAGTTTAACCCTGCTGAATGCTCTTTTAATTCATATAAAATTTCGTCCATTTCAAAAGCTGCCATGATGGTTTCAATTAAAACAGTTGCTTTAATCGTTCCTCTTGGAATGAATAATTCATCCTGTGCAAAACAGAACACATCATTCCACAGCCTTGCTTCAAGATGACTTTCCAATTTCGGTAAGTAAAAGTATGGACCGCTTCCTCTTTTTATTAATTCCTTCGCATTATGGAAAAAGTATAATCCAAAGTCTACTAAACTAGCAGAAACCCTTATTCCATCAAGCTCAATATTCTTTTCTTCAAGATGCCAACCTCTTGGTCTCACCTTTAAAGTAGCAACTTCATCCCCTAACTGATATGTTTTACCGTTTTCATTTTCAAGCGAAATGGTTCTGTGCACAGCATCACGTAAATTAATCTGACCTTTTATCATGTTTTGCCAACTAGGTGAAGTTGCATCCTCAAAATCAGCCATAAAAACTTTTGCACCAGAGTTTAATGCATTGATAACCATTTTGCGATCAACTGGTCCAGTGATTTCAACACGTCGGTCTTGTAAATCATTCGGTATGGACGCCACTGTCCAAGCCCCATTACGTATGTGTTTTGTTTCAGGTAAAAAACCCGGAAGCTTGCCGTTGTCGATCTCCCTTTGTCTTTTATCTCTTAGTTGTAATAATTCACGTCTTCTTGTACCAAAGTTTCTTTCAAGTTTTTCAATAAATTGCAACGCCTCAGATGTTAGTACATGTTGAAATTCTTCCTTCATTTCTCCAACAATTTTACAACCTGTCATTTTTGTTGCCATCTTTGAAAGAACACCTCACCTTTTATTGTTATAATACAGATATTTGTTTCTGAAATTAATATATAACAGATGATCAAAAAATGGAACTATTTTCTTTAAAAAATTCAAAAAAAATTTTTGACAAGCTTTTTAACGATTGTAAAAAGACTTAAAAGAAAAAAAGGAACCTAGTTTTATTCACTAGATCCCTTCTTGTTATACTACAGTTGTTATTCATGATTTGAATTTTTATCGCCATGCTCCTCTAAATAGAGAATCCGTTCAAACATTGTCGGATGCGTATATCGGAAAATTTTTACTAATGCAGGCGGATTTACTTGACTAAGTCCAGCCTTTGACAGTTCTTGAAATGAACGTACCGCTGCTTCATGGTCATTTGTCATTTCAATTGCATATATATCAGCAGACTTTTCTTGGTATCTCGAAACCGTATTTGATAAAGGACTTGAAACAAATGTTAGCATTCCTAATAAGATTAAAAATAATGGAAAGGCCGTTAACTCTTTAATTGAATGAATTTTTAAAAGTGTTCCGTAACGTCTAATCACCATTTTCATTAAAAGATGAATAAAGAATAATCCAAACAAGCTTAAAAGCAAATAGCCGGCAATTCCAACATAAATATGGTTCATCACATAATGCCCCATTTCATGAGCCATGATAAACAAGATTTCGTCTTCATTTAGTCTATTTAAAGTCGTATCCCAAAGGACAATTCTTGAATTGGAACCTATTCCTGTTACGTATGCATTCAATGCATTTGTTTTTTCAGACATATTCACTTCATAAACATGTTCTGCAGGTATATCTGCCTTATCAGCAATAGCTAAAATTTTCTCTTCAAGTTCTTTGTTTTGTAATGGATAAAAGTCATTGTATAGAGGATCAATTACCACTGGTTGAACAAACATTAGAAACAACGAAAATGGTATCGAAAGCAGCCATGCATACAGCCACCATCTTTTTTCAAATCGTCTTATCAGCCAATATACGACAATTACGATAACGGTCATTAATGCATAATTCACCCAAAAATCAATCACTTGGTCCTTCATCCATGATGAAAAGGATTGGGTTGTGATGTTATATTCCTTCGACTTTTGATAGCCTATCCATTCAACAGGAAAAGACAACACGGTTACATATAAAGACAACCAAAAAAAGTAAACAGCAGATTGCAAGCTGAAAAATTTTGAAGTTGCATTCGACCATTCCTGCATTTTCCTAGACATACCCGTAATGAGAAAAACAAATAATAAAAACCATTCAAAAGGTACCGTTACAAAGTAAAGAAAGTTTTTTATCGTGGAATAATCCTGTGATAAAATCAGCTCGCGTCCAGACATAAATGTTGCCGGATCTGCAGAAGTTCCCTCAAAAGACGCCGGTATACCTGTTTTAGAAAAGACAAATAAATACCAATAAACAAATAATCCGTATATAAAATACAGTAAAATTGATCCTGTCAACCATTTCCTCAACTAGCCATCCCCCCTTGAACAAGCTCTTATATCTAGTGTAGTTTGGTGCTTATTTAATTAGAACAGCAAAGGAAGGGTTTTTTGATCATTCATGTACCTTCATCAGATGCCTATTCTACGAAAAAAACATACTATACAAAACAAGCGTGCCAATTGAACCCATTACAACCACAATAACATTTGCACCAGTAAACGCAATGGAAAAAGCAGCAATTGCACCGACAATAGTAAACATAAGATTATCACTGAAGAGGAAAATTCCTGGTACAATTAACGCACCCAATGTTGCATACGGAACATTCTTAAGAACATTTTGGACAAATCCCAGTAAATTTAATTGACTTAATGCAACAAGCGGAATCATCCGTGGTATATATGTAACAAGCCCCATCCCAATGATCATTAACAATATCGTCTTATCCATGCTGGTTCTCCTCATTTGCATATTTTATATAAAACATTTCCACAATGACCGCTGATACCAATGTTGATAATACGATTGACCAGCCCGTTGAGATGATTTGTGAGGCATAAAAGAGCGAATTAATAATAGCACCTGCTACTGCTAAATATAAAACCTTGCGGTGTTTTTTCATTGAAGGTATTAATAATCCG